>JACCXA010000004.1 GCA_013697365.1 Chthoniobacterales bacterium | reverse complement strand
AGCCGATGAATGAAAGCGAGTTGCTCCTTCGCTTCACGGAGCGGAGTCGCCGGTGTGCTCCACCAGGTCCCGCCGTTGGCAGGTAGATTTTTTGAAACACCGGTCTTGGCCGCGATAATATTGCGGTCGCCAATCTCGACGTGACCCGTGACGCCGACCTGCCCGCCTATCATGACGTTATCGCCCACACGGGAGCTACCTGCGATTCCAGTTTGCGCTGCAATCACGGAATGCCGCCCAATGACCACGTTGTGCGCGATCTGGACGAGGTTGTCGATCTTCGCGCCTTCCTTGATCCAGGTGCGCCCGAATTTAGCCCGATCGATGGTCGTGTTGGCCCCGATTTCGACATCGTCGTCGATCTGGACAATGCCGATCTGCGGGACCTTTTGATGGCGGCCTTCCACGATCTCAAAGCCAAAACCATCCGCCGCGATGACCGCCCCGCTGTGAATGATGACGCGCGCCCCGAGTACGCTGCGCTCGCGAATTGTGACCTGCGGATAAATAATGCAGCCGGCGCCGACGGTTACGTTGTGCCCGAGGTAGCTGTTCGCGCCGATGACTGCATCATCGCCGATGAAGGTGCCCGCTTCGATTACTACATGAGACTGGATGGAAACACGCGCCCCCAGTCGGACATCGCCGGCAATGACGGCGGTCGGATGAATGCCGGGCGCAAAAACGACCGGCTGCGGCGCTAAACGCAGGACAACCTGCTGAAATGCTTTTGCCGGATGCGCGACGCGAATCAGCGCGGGCTCGATGCTCTCGGAAAAATCCAGCGGGACGAACGCCGCGGACGCGCGTGTTTTCCGCAACTGCGGCATGTAGCGCGGATCTGCAAAGAAGGTGATCTCGCCTGCCGTCGCTTCCGCGAGCGACGCGGCCCCGGTCACGATCTGCGCGCCATCACCCACTAGCTCGCCATCGTTCAGCTCGGCGAGTTCGTGGAGGGTAAAGGCCACAGCGTTATGGATTGTCTCGCCTGTGCAACGCCCGAACCAGACTTACAGGCTCGCGCGCACCGCGTCGAGCTGACCGGCGGAGCCCAGCTTCTCGTTCTTGTGGGCGATGAAGTCCGCGTAGGCTTGCATGAAAATTTTGCCTGGGGGCCGGAAATCGAAGTCCGCGGGTTTGTCGCGGAAAAACTCGCGGTGCACCCGTGTCCAAACGAGGCGCCCATCTGTATCGATGTTCACTTTGGTCACGCCCAGCCGGGCGGCGGGAAGGTATTCGTTTTCGGCCACGCCACGAGCGCTGGGGTCGAGTTTTCCCCCGGCGCCGTTGATCCGCTCCACTTCTTCGATGGGCACACTGGAACTGCCGTGCATCACGATCGGCATACCGGGAACCTTGTGCGAAATCGCCTCGATGACATCGAAGCGCAGCGATTGCTGCCCTTTAAATTTGTAGGCGCCGTGACTGGTGCCGATCGCGGCCGCGAGCGAGTCGCACCCGGAACGCTCCACGAACTCCACCGCCTCTTCCGGATTCGTCAGGCAGGCGTGACCTTCGTCGACTTTGATGTCTTCCTCGACGCCGCCGAGCATCCCGAGTTCCGCCTCCACGCTGATCCCCTTGGCGTGCGCTCGATCGACGACTCGTCGTGTGATAGCGATGTTTTCCTCGAACGATTCATGGCTGGCATCGATCATGACCGAGCTGTAGAAGCCCGAATCGATGCAGTCGTAGCACGTAGCCTCGTCACCGTGATCCAGGTGGACCGCGAAGATTGCCTCCGGAAAAATCGTTTCGGCAGTGCGAATGATCGCTTCCAGCATCCGCTTGTCGGTATAATTCCGCGCGCCCTTTGAGAGCTGGATGATGAACGGCGCCTTGCTTTGAATGCAGCCGCGGAAGAGCCCCATCGACTGTTCGAGGTTGTTAATGTTGTAGGCGCCGACGGCGAATTTTTTATAGGCGACTTTGTAGAGCTGAGCGGTGGTGACAATCATAGGCGAATTCTAGTTTGCGAAGTTCTGGTGCCCGGGAACTCGCGAGGCCAGCTTAAGAAACTTGCGCAGGTTTCCAAACGGAATCGAAACCAGAACGCGACTCTGTGGAAGCCTAATCCCCGTTTTGGCTCGCGGGAAGCATAACGCTGACAGAGGTTCCGTTCGGGTCCGAATCGATATCCACGCGGCCATTGTGATCAAACACCGTCCGCTTCACAATCGGGAGTCCGAGCCCCATTCCCCGCGCCTTCGTTGTACAAAAGGGCGAGAAAATCTTGTCCTTTAAATCGGGAGCGATCCCCGATCCGTTGTCCTGCACGGTGACCACGACGCCGGTCGCCTCATTTCCTTTTCCAATCGGTTTGGCTGCGAGACTGATTCGCGGTTTGCTCTGGCCGATCGTAGCCTCGGCCGCGTTCGCGACAAGATGAACGAACGCTTCCGTCAGGGCAGCTTCATCGCCGAGGACCTTTGGGAGATCGTTCGGCAGGTCAAT
>JACCXA010000001.1 GCA_013697365.1 Chthoniobacterales bacterium | reverse complement strand
ATGCGGTGCATCTCGGAATCACTGAGCTTCGTGGCAGCCAGGAGCGCGCGGAAGATCACCGCCCAGCCGATCTGCAAAGTGCGCGGATCGCTTTGTGCGAAGGCTTTTCCGGTCAAGTAGCGCGTGGCGATCGGGAGCTGCTCGGAGTCTAACGAGCGCAAGTAATCCGAGAGCAGTCGAACTTTTTCCAGTTTTCCAGGGACGGCGGCAATGGATTCCCCGACTTCGGCAAAAACCGCGAATTCCGAATGGGGAGCGCACGCACCTCGCATGCTGGCGATGGTGCCCCCGCCATCGCGAACTTCTCCCTCCGGCGCGTCCTCAGAAAATGCCTGTTTCGGCGAGGTGCCGAAACCATCACGCGAGGCGCGTGCGCTCCCCGGAAGCGGAATCGCTCGCAACGTAAGCTCAAGCTGATTCTCCTGACTCAAGGCCCATGCTTCGACCCCCCGATCGCGCAGATCCCGCGCAAACTCTGCGGCGAAACCATGCAAGGTAAGGACACGCTTCGGCTGCACCAGTTCCACGTAGCGGAGCAAATCGGTGTAGTCCGCATGATCGGAAAGCGGGAAGGCGGCATCCACCTGGTAACGAAAGCGTGAATTTGCATCCACCGCCCACCCACTGATCATGGCGACGCGTTTGTGCAGAATCTTCTCCAGCATGCGTGACCGGTTGGCGCTGGGCGGACAGATCAGGACTTTCCCCTCGACGTTATCTGCGTCGTATCGCTCGTAGTCGCAGAATGCCTGGCCAAATTGTTCGTAGATCCGCGTCATGCGAAAGACGGAGCCATGGAGCATTGGTTTCAACCCTGCGTTCGCCAGGGCGCAGAGAATCTCCTGCGCTTTGCCTAACGAGTAGCCGAGCAGAACTGGAACGACTTTTTCTTCGAGCGCATCGCGGCAAAACGCGAGGATTTGCGAGATGACCTGCTCGGTCGGCGGCAAACGATAACGCGGCAGACCATACGTCGTCTCCATGATCAGCGTGTCCGCTTGTCTCCATTCGGTCGCTTCGGCGGAAAGGCCGGGACGTAATTTGAAGTCGCCCGTGTAAAGCAAAGAACCAGCATCCGTCTCGAGGAAAAACTGGGCCGAACCGAAGATGTGGCCCGCCGGCAGGAGCATGAGATCGAGCCCGCGAACCTTATGCGGCACGCTGAACGGCACCACGTGCTCATGTCGTTCGCCGGGCAGGCGCGCCTGCATCAGACGAGCGGTGCGCTCTGAGACAATGATCTCCTCGTGTGGCGCGATGTGATCGCTGTGCGCATGCGAGACAAATGCCAGCGGTTTGGGCTCCCAGGGATCGAGCCAGAGATTCTGCGCTGGGAGATAAACGCCGCGTTCGTAACGCACCTGAATCACGCAGCTAATTACGCGCAGAAGGGAGCGAACGAAACCGGGTTTGAGCGTGCGCTTCTCTTCGCCCGCTGTTTTCGTGCAGGTGAGGGTTAAAGTGCAGGATCAAAAGTGGGGCGGAGGGGGAGGCGGCCAGCGGCAGTTTGACAGCTTCCTGCGGAAGCGATTGGATACCGCGATGCGATTCTGCGCGGCGCTTTGGGCGATCTTTTTGTTCACGATCGCCCTCGTGAACGGAGCGGACGAATATCGCCAATTGACCAGAGTCGAGCAGTTGCCGCTTGCTCTCGATCGGGACTTCGAGATCCGAAAAGCGAAGCTGTTTTTCCTGGGGGATACGCCGGGCCCACAGATCAGGAGCGGAAGGGGCGTGCGGGGGGACACACTCCAGCGCGGGGTTGCTCGCGATCCGGCGGTGAATTTCGAGAGTTCGTACCGCCTTTTCGGCGCGGTGACGGCACTCGATCAACGCCGCCGCCACGGACACTATTTCGATTTTTTCTGGCGGGCGAAAAGACCGGCCGCGATCACGGTTCGGCTCGAATATCGGCAGGAAAAGCTGCGCACGTTCACGCAGGCTCGAGAGGTTTCGTACCGGAATGCGCACGGCAGCCATCGCACTTCCTTCGCGGTCATCGGTGACGAGTTTTGGAACGATGGACGTGTTTTATCCTGGCGATGTCTATTATTGGAGAATGGGCGTATCGTAGCGGAAGAACGTTCCTTCCTCTGGCGCTAAAATGTGCGGGGAAAACTCGTTAGGCCAGAATCAAAGGGGGAGAAGTTTGACACTCGAATCTCGAACCTTATACTTTTCATAGGTAGTTGTGCAGTCATCAATCCAAGTCGGGGTCAACGGCGAAGCCGTCTGGGTAAAAGTCGAAGGGAAGGGCAACTTCCTCAATAGCGGCAACCTCAAGGAGTTCGCCCGCGAGATGGTGGAGCGCGGGTATCGGGAGTTCGTCGTCGATCTCGAACAATGTGCCATGATGGACTCCACCTTCATGGGTACGATGGCTGGGGTCGCCCTGCGGCTAAAGGAACTGGGCCACGGGCACCTTCACGTGGTCCATTGTGGACAGCGCAGCCGCGACTTGCTGACGGGCCTGGGGCTGGATGAGATCTTCCAGATCCACACAAACGGGACGTCCGCGCCTGAATGTGAGGTGTTGCCCGAACCGTCATCGCGCGAGTCGACCGTCCAAAAACAGCAGCAGACCCAGCAGATGCTCGATGCGCATGAAGCGCTTTGCGAAGCGGCCCCGGAAAATTTCTCACGTTTCAAAGACGTTCTCGAATACCTCAAGCAGGACCTCAAGCACGAGCCCACCGAGAAGTAGTCTGGCCTGGACTCATGTGGCCAAACCTTATCCTCGGGCTGTTTGTCCTTTGCCTGATTGGGTGGGTCTGGACCTGGCTTCATCAGGTGCAGCGGATTCGGCAGCTCGAGCGCTCCAAGGAGGAAATACAGGTCGAAGAGACGCTTGTCTTCGATTTCCTGCATGGCCTCGGCGCAGCGTTTACCGAGACA
>JACCXA010000305.1 GCA_013697365.1 Chthoniobacterales bacterium | reverse complement strand
ATCACGCAGCAGCTCGCGCGCAATACTTTCTCGCTTAAGGAGCGAACCTTTCGCCGCAAGCTAGTCGAGATTTTTTTGGCGCGCCGGATCGAGGAACGGTACGGCAAACAGAAGATCATGGAGCTTTACCTGAACCGGATCTACTTCGGCGGCGGACTTTACGGCGCGGAGGCGGCCGCCCGCGGCTACTTCGGAAAACCGGCGCGCGAGATGTCGCTCACGGAATCCACGACTCTGGCCGGTTTGATCAAAAGCCCGAACAAGTTGTCACCCTGGACGGACAAGGATGCTTCACGAGAGTCGCGCAATGTGGTCCTGGGCCGTATGCGCGAGCTGGGCTTTGTTTCACCGGAACAGGCCGCGGCCGCGCAAAGCGAAGAGGTCGTAATCGGGAGCCGGCAAAGCGCGCAGGGCCAGACCTACGCGGTGGAATACATCCGCCAGCAGGTCATTGCGGCCGTGGGGTGGGATCGGGCGATGAACGAAGGCTTCCGGATCCGGACGACCATCGATGCCGACCTGCAAAAGATCGCGGAAGATTCGCTCAAGGCGAACCTCGACCGGGCCGAGCAGGTTCCGGATTACAAACACGAGACGTACGCGGCCTACGCAGAGCGTTTCAAAGCCGCCAAGTCGAAGGGAGCCGTGACTTCGAATTCCGCGCCGGAGTATCTTCAAGGCGCCGTCATCGCGCTCGATAACCAGACGGGCGGCATTGTCGTGCTGGTCGGAGGCCGCGACTTCGAGCACAACCAATTCGACCGCGCGCTTCAGGCAAAACGGCCGGCTGGCACCGCGATCAAGCCATTTGTCTACGCGGCCGCCTTTGAGAAAGGGCTCTTCCCGGGAACGGTCGTGGAAGATTCAGCGCTCGACAATCGCGCGGTCATGATCGGCGGGAAAACTGGGATCCTCGGTGAGTGGGGACCCGAGCGGGCGGACAACCGCTACGAAGGCCCGATCACCGCCCGGCAAGCGCTCGCGAAATCCAAGAACGGCGCCACCGTTCGGATCGGAATGCTGGCCGGCGTTGACTCGGTTTTGCAGCTCTGCAAAGCGGGCGGAATCAAATCTCCTTTGCGCCCATATCCGGCAACGTTTCTGGGTAGCAGCGAAGTCTCACTCGCGGAACTGGCGCTGGCCTACACCAGCTTTCCGAACCTCGGCTGGCGTTCGAACACGCCCTTCATCCTGGAACGAATCGAGGAAAAGAACGGGACGATTGTCTGGCAGTCGCAGCGCGACAAGACGCGCCAAACTGTAATGAAACCGGAGAGCGCGTATGAGGTTCACTCCTGTCTGGTCGATGCCTTGCAAACCGGAACTGGCGCCGCGGCGCGGCAAAAACTCGGGCTTCAGGAATTCCCGGCCGCTGGAAAAACGGGCACCGCCTACGATTTTACAGAAGCGCTTTTTGCCGGCTACGACAGCGCGATCACCTGCGCGGTGCGGGCGGGGTTCGACCGTCCGCAAAAAATTTACCGTGGTGCGTTCGGTAGCGAAATCGCGCTGCCGGTTTGGGTCGACGTGATGAATGCGTCGGTGGCGAAGTATGCGCCCCGCGAAATCGCGAAACCAGCCGGCGTGCTGAGCGCCGAGATTTGCTCGAAGTCCGGATTGCTCGCGACCGACAAGTGCCCGGCGGAGACAATCTATCGTGAACTCGCGACGAAAGAGCAGATGCCGGCCGAGCCATGCAACGTCCACGGCGACGCCCGCACTCGGATCGTGCGTGATTTGCCGGAAGCGGGCGTGCCGCGGGCCGCGCTCGCGGTCGACATTGCGCAGGTCAAGCCAGTAGCTGTGAAAGGGCCGACGGTGCTGGCGGAGAGCGATCCATACAACGCGGTGAAGTCGACCGTGAAACCCGCACCGCCGGTGGAGGAGGCAAAGCTTGCCATTGTTCCTGAAGCGCCCAAAAAAGCGCCGGAAGATGAAGAGATTCTGCGGGCCCAGCCAGTCACTCCGGAAGACAGAGCACCGGCGGAAATCCCACGCGCCGAACAGGTGCTCCGTGCGCAACCGGTGGATCCCCGGGATTCCTTGCGCAGCGAACCTGTGCCGCAGCCGCGCTTGCGTCCGCGGCCGCAGCCTACGCCGGAAGAAGACGATTCAGGCGACTAGCGATGGTGTCGCAGGCTGGCGGCGGTTTTCGGCTCAACGTGCTGAACCCTGGTGGTCGCGATCCCGAGCAACATTTCGGCGAAGGCCACGATGGCTCGGGTGAACACGCGCCGGTCAATTACCACGCTTACGCGGCCTGCACGGGCGGCAGTTTTTTTCGTGAGACGGCTCGGGCAATTGCGGCGGGCGATCCCATCTTGCTCCTGCTGCGCGGCGACTTTCGGCAGGCGGAACGCGCACTCGCAAAATTAAGGGCGGCGGGAGTGCCGGTGGCGGTCACGCTAAAGGAAACCGGCTCGCACCAAATCGCGGGACAACTGCGCGATCGGGCGAAGCTGAGCCGCTTTCTGAAGCTGGTGGCAGACGCTGACGGCTGCATCGGGCCGACCCCGGAAGCGACGGAGCTTTACCAAACGATTCGGCGCCGCGACGCCGGCGTCGCTTTTGTTCCGACGCCTTATCCAATGCATGATCGGCGGTGGAACTTTGCGCGTTCTCTGGAAGAGCGGCGCGGGATTCTTGTCGGGACACGCGAATGGAATGTGCCCTCACGAAATCACTCCGCTGCCCTTCTGGCGGCGCGCCGGCTCAGCGAGCTGACGGGGGAGAACGTGACAGTGTATGATTTCGCGGGACGAACCGGAGCGCGCTTGCTGGCTGAACTTGAGTTCGCGTCAGGCACGTTACAGGTGCAGACCAAACGGACCGGGTATTCGGATTACCTCACTGTCATGGCGCAACACAAGATCGTCTTTCAACTCGACACCAGCTTCGTGCCGGGGCAGGTCGCGGGTGACGCCTTGCTCTGCCGTGTGCCGTGTGTCGGAGGGAATGGAGCGGTCGAGCGCCTGGCCTTTCCTGACCTATGCGGCGTGGCTCGATCGATGTCCGAGCTGATCGAAGTCGCGGTGAAGCTATGTAGCGATGTGACGTTTTATGAGAAAACCGTCTCTGCTGCGGAAGACCGCGCGAGCGAGCATCTGTCGTTTCATCGCGCGGCGGAGCAATTCGGGCATCTCTTCGGCCAAATATCGCGGAGAAGCCGTGGTTCTGTTTAGAAGCCGCGAGCGGCTGCGAAGCACGGACACCGCGCAGCGAGAGGCCGCCTCGACAGGGCGGAGCGGCCGCCGCATCTTCCGCGATGCCGGAACTCGCCGAAGTCGAATACTACCGCCGGCAATGGGATGCGGGGCTGCGCGCGAAGGTTCTCGCCGTCGAGCTGCACGCCAGGAAGCGCATTTTCCGCGGGAGCAATACGCGGGAGATCGTGCGGAGTTTGACCGGCGCGCAAATGAGCGAATCAATTGCGCGCGGGAAGCAGATGCTGTTTCGCTTTTCCGGCGGGAACTGGCTTGGTCTTCATCTTGGGATGAGCGGCACACTGCGCATCGAGGCGCCCGACGTCAGACCCGGGAAGCACGATCATCTTGTCCTGCGCCAGGCGAAACGCGCTCTCATCTTGCGTGATCCAAGGCTCTTCGGCCGGGTAAGATTTCATCACGGCAAAGAGGATCCGCCGTGGTGGAGTGGCGCGCCCGACATCAGCTCGGATGCTTTCAGCGCCCGTTACGTCGCAGATTTTTTGAAACGCCACAGCCGCGCCCCGATTAAAGCCGTCCTCTTGCTCCAAACTGGTTTTCCGGGCATCGGTAACTGGATGGCGGACGAGATTCTCTGGCGTGCGCGCATCGCCCCGTCCACGCGCGGGGCCGCGCTCGCTCCGCCACAATGCAAGGCCCTGCGGCGCGCGACGCGATTTGTTTCGAGTGAAGCCATGCGGATTATCGGGCACGATTATTCCGATCCGCCCAGGAACTGGCTAATTCATCAGCGCTGGAAAGCGAGTGGAGTTTGCCCGCGCGATCGGGTACCGCTTTCGCGCGCAACCGTTGGCGGTCGGACTACCGCATGGTGCGCAAGGTGCCAGCCAGCTTGATCGCCAAGCGACGAAAAGTCGCCGCACCTACGCCACGTGCACCACGACCTTATGGAAACCGCTCGTACCGGATTTGAAGGGGCGCTTCTCGTCGAACGTCTGCAACTGGCCATCGGCATTCGTGGCGCGGACGACGAGCGTGTAATCGCCCGCGACCGGTTTCCAATCGAAGCTCCAGAGCGCCCAGGTCAAACGCGTGCCGGGGTAATCCAGCCC
>JACCXA010000301.1 GCA_013697365.1 Chthoniobacterales bacterium | reverse complement strand
GACAGAAACAGTGCCGCGAAGAGCGCGCGTGCGAGTATGACGTGTTTCAAAATATTATACGCTCAAGGCTGCCGCTACCTTGCCTCTCGAGCGCGCCAAATCGTTAGGCGAAGGCGGCATGTGGCGCAGGGTAGTCGTGAGAAAATTGGTCAGCAACGCTTTTTTGCGTTCGTTTTAAGCTAAGTTTACGAACCTTCGTTGTCGTTAGGAGCAGGCTCTGAACCACCTTCCAATTGATTTTCCGGAGCCGGCGTCCAGTTCCGCCATGTGTTGAGGTGACTCTGGTAGTAACGCCGAAGCGCCTCCGAATTAGGGTCCATTTGCAGGACGTCGTAGAAGACAGCTTCGGCTTCGTCAAAACGGGCTGCGCCGTCCAAGGCCGCAGCCAAATGAAGGCCGTAAATTTCGTCCCGAGGTGCGATTCGGTATGCTCGCTCGAATGCCAGCGCTGCGTCCGAATAGAACGATGCCGCAGCTCTCGGACTTTCCATGCCGTCCCCAAACAGCATTTTGGCTAAGCCGAGGTGAAAATGGAGATCGGGGTTCCCGGGCGCGTAGGTCAGCCCCCGGATCGCGTGCAACATTCCGATGGCGGCCTGCCCGTCGCGGACGGCAGCACGGGCTTTCTCCGCAAAGAATTCACCCGGGAAGAGACGGCTGCTCTGGATGAGCAGAACCACTCCGAGCAGCGGGAGCAAGAGACGCCACCCCGAAAAAGAAATCGTCCTGGTCGAGGGTTCGCGCTCACGGACGACGCCATCGTTCGCGAGCAGGCCAAAGACGAATGCCATCAGCAGAGCGTTTGCCGGGATGTGTAAATTAAAGTCGAAGGCTGAGTGAACAAAATAGCTCGAGAGCGCGGCGATGGCGCCAAGGTTTAAGGCCAGCGCGTTGCTCTGGATTCGGTGGGAAACAGCCACCCGTTTCGGCCCAAGCCGCTGAAAAGTTTTCCCGCCATGCCAAGAGTGAATCCCAAGCAGCAGCGCCAACAACCCGGCGCCGAGTGCACCATATTCCGCCAACAAGTGAAGGTAATCATTGTGGACGTAGATTGGATCTTGCTGAACGCGCGGCGTCCGAAATAACCGGCCGTAATACGCGAAGGTGCCCGCCCCGGTGCCGACAAACGGCTGCAATTTCCATTGTCGCAGGGCCGAGTCCCAGAGATCCACGCGCATGTTACTCGTCTCAAAGACGGACTGCGCCCTGTTCGTCAGAAACTGGCTTTTGGCAACATAGTAAATTGCCAGACCGCCAAGAACGATGGCTACCAGGATACCCGCGCCGCCGATTTTCCAGAACAGACCTCCTTCTGCCCGTCGAAGGATCGCGAGACTCAGGAGGCCAAATACAAACAGGCTGGCCGCTGTGCTGAGATATCCGCCGCGGCTGCCGGTTAGGATGACGCCGACATAACAAACGCCGACTCCGTAGGCTAACACATCTTTCCCCACACCGGCCAGCGGCTCCAGCAATCCATGCTCAGTCCGATGATGCCAATCACCTCGAGCAATCCAGCCAGATGGTTTGGGCAGACGTAAAAGCCACTCGCGCGAGTGCCGTAGTCATAACGCTGCAGCCATGAGATCGGCATAAAATTATTGCCGTCGCGGAATTGCAGAGCTCCCACAAAAACGTGACACGTGCCAAGCATCAGCAGGAGCGTAAGGAGAATCATGCGCTGTCGGGCATCCGTCAGAATGCACGCGACAAAAAAATAGACGATGAGCGCGGCGAGGGCCGAGTAGATGTCGCTCTGCGCGATATACGGGACAGGCGACAGGCAGGCGCGGATTAGGATCCAGGCAACAAATGCCCCGGTAATTGCAAGGCAAAATCGAGACGGGAACGGCTTCGCCACTCTCAACAGCGGGAGCGCAGCTACTCCCAGGAGCCCTAGAATGGCATATGAGGGGACGCTGAAAACCAGTCGCGTGCCCCCGATCAGGAGCTGAATGGTCGCGAAGGCCGCACCGAGAAAAAGTAGACAGACCCACTCCATCACGGGCGGATGGCGGGCTGTTTTATCCATGCGGAAAAAGGCCTTCCGGGCCCACAACGGTTCGGCTCTTCCTGGGGCAAAAGAAAAGCCGTTGCGATTCCATCCGCAACGGCCCTTCAGAAAATGGATCGCTTACCTATTCGTCACCGGGGTCACAGTGCACGGTCCGGCGCTGTCGCCCGAATGTACTCGAAGGTGGTTCGCCGCTCCTTGCGGCGAAACGAAGATCGTGCGCCCATTGTGACAGATTGCGGCGACGTTCCCCTGCCCACCGCCGCCTCCGAGCGAACCCGGAGGAGGATTCTGATTGCCTGGAGCGTTGCCGAAGTTGCCGCCATCATCGTCGCCAGCACCGGCACCTGGGAAACTACTGGCGCAACCCGGTGCTAGGTCCAAAGCCATCGCCGTAAGGCCCGCGGCATCATCGGGCGTAATGTCTATCGCGCTCCGCAATATTCGGCCGAGCAAACGGCAATCGCTGTCACCCGCACAACGGAAAGCAGTGCGAAGAATCTCTTCCGCCCATTCCCGGCGAGCATTCGACGCGAACCGAACGATTTGCGGTGCACTCGATGGATTCTTTTTGATCGCGGAGCAAACTGCGGCCAGCCCTTCCTCTTTTGTTGCGTTCCCAAGGCTTTTACCCTGAGGAAGATTTTCCTGAATCATCCGCTTCGGGCTATTTCCCTGCGCGGAGGCAACCGACGCAGTGGCCGTCCAGAGTGCCAGGCCCAGAGCGCAGCCCATAACGGCCACAGCAGTAGACCGTAGAAATCGGGTCAAGGAGTGAGTGCCGTTTGAACCCTTGGGTATTTGTTTCATAAAGGAAGCCTTTAGATAATCCGAGGCAGTGCTTTCTAAGCTGCCATGCCGGGGAGCGGTCAAAACATTTTTAAGTTTAAGCGGGGATAAGCGGGTGAAGGGAATCGAACCCTCGTCAGTAGCTTGGAAGGCTACAGCTTTACCATTAAGCTACACCCGCGAGACCGGCCAAGCTGGCGTGGCCTCAGGCAGCTGCCAAGCTCTTTTTGGTTCGCGCTGTGGTCTCTCGGGTGTCAGCATGAACGAGGAGGAAGCTCTTTCCGGGCCACGCTTGACGCAACCTACAGATGCTGCCTCTTGTTCGCTTGCCGCTCATCCTTGCCTCCAGCTCCCCGCGCCGGCGCGACCTCCTGGCAGAGGCAGGTTTCACGTTCGAGATCATCTCGCCCGACGGCACCGAGGTCGAGAGCAGCGCGCTTTCCATCGCCGAGCTGACGACTTGCAATGCCACGCGGAAGGCGCTCGCCGTTGCGCGGCGATATCGAAACGCCGTGGTGATTGGTGCCGATACCCTGGTGTCACTGGATGGTCAGGCAGTTACCAAACCAAGAGATTTTGCGGACGCGGTAGGGATCCTCGGAAGGTTAAACGGAAAGGAGCACCAGGTCTGCACCAGCGTTTGTCTCTGCTCCGCGATAAGAGGCGAAATGGCCAGTTTCCATGTCATCTCGAACGTGCAGTTCCATCAGCTGACTGACCGCGAGATTCGCAACTATCTTGCGAAGATCGATCCGCTGGATAAAGCCGGCGCTTACGCCGCGCAGAGGCACGGGCGGGAAATCATCAGCGCCATCCGCGGCTCATACACGAATGTGGTTGGTTTGCCTATGGACCAGACTGAGGGGGCGCTCGCTGGCTTCGGTATCACTCCGAAGCGGGAAGGCGACAGCAAATCTCCAGCTTATTCCCCTCCGGATCTTCGAAGAAGAACGCGTAGTAATTAGCGCTGTAGTCGGCGCAAAGTTCCGGACCTTCCAGAACCCTGCCGCCCGCCTTTTTCACAATCTCGGCCACTCGATTGACCTCGGCGCGAGTGTCTGCCCAAAACGAAATCCGTGTCCCGTTCGGCCGATGCTCTGGATCCGCTGTAAACCCAAAGAACTCAGGCTTCCCTTCGCCTTCTGCTTCGAACGAGATCCAATCGCCAGTGCTCTTCTCGGTGAAGCCAATTGCCGGCAGCACCTGCGAGTAAAATCTATCGGCGACCTGGAGGTCATTCACTCTGAGATCGATGTGGTCGAAGCAGCGCGTTTTCATCCGGCTATTTTACGGAGATTTCGCGCGCCAACTCAACTCGTTACGCGCTGTTTCCACGATTCTCGCGCCGGATCATCAGCTTCAACCCCGACCACTTCTGGTCGACGGCACAGACCTTTACATCGTCGAAGCCAAGCGGCAGCGCCACGGCGCGAATCGTGTCTTCGGTAATGTCAGTCGGCACTTTGGAAGCCTTCTTAGGCCACGATACCCACAGCATCCCAGCATCGCCGAGCTTCGTCCGCAAACCAGCGAGCTGCCGCTCGAGCTCCGCCCTTTCGGTCGCGAAAAGGTGAACGAAGCTAGGCCTCGCGATCAGGCGATGTGTGATAGCAGCACCTTCCGGCAGTTCCTCCAGCAAAGCGGCATAATTGCCGGGTGCGTGCAGCGCGACGATCCGCTCGTTAGACCGAATTCCAAGTTTTTGCTGCAGCGGTTTTTCTGAATATCCGGCCATCGTTCCAGCTTATCCGGGGAGGCGTCGACTTCTCGATCACTTTTGGTAAGGTTCGCTCGCCTTGCAACCTCAGAAGCATTCGCCTCGTCGGCTTCTTCATCGTCTTCTCTCCGTTTGCGCGGCCCTGCTCCTCCTTTCGGCCTGTCAGCGCCCGCCCGACGCGGCTTCCGGCACAATCGAAGTGGATGAGGTCCACGTAGCGCCCCGAATCGCTGGGCGCGTCGAGAAAATTTTCGCTCGTGAGGGCGAACGCCTGGTCGCGGGGCAGGTGCTCGTGCAATTGGAAGCGTTCGAGTTGCGAGCCCGACGCGATTACGTGGCCGCGCAATTAGCTGAACTACAGCAGGGTCCGCGCGTAGAGGAGATCGAGGCCGCCAAGCAGGATTGGGAATCGCAAAATGCGCAGCTCGAATTCGCCCGCGCCGATGCGAAGCGTTCGCAGGATCTTCTCCAAACTCGCACCATCTCGCCGAGCGAAGCTCAACGGACGGCTGCAAATGCCAACGCGCTCGAGAAGACCGCGGCCGCCGCGCGTCAGCGATATGAAATGCTGCGCGAAGGCACCCGGCCCGAGCGTCTGGCGCAGGCGCGGGCGCAGCTCGAAGAGATCGATGCGCAGATGCGCGAAATGCAGATTGTCGCGCCCTCCGATTCCGTGCTTGAAATCCTGAGTGTGAAAGTTGGCGACGTGCTCCCGCCGAATCGGGAAGTTGCGACCTTAATCTTGCCAAATTACCTCTGGGTCCGCGTTTACATTCCGCAACCCTGGCTGGGATACATCCAGCTCGGGGAGGAAGTCCCCGCCCGAGCGGACTCCTTCCGCGATCAGAAGTTCAAAGGCACGATCGAGCAGATCAACCGTCAGGCGGAATTCACTCCGCGCAATGTCCAGACAGTGGAAGATCGAATCCGGCAGGTCTTCGGAGTAAAGATCCGGCTGGAGAATCGCGACGATAAATTACGCGCCGGCATGTCAGTGGATATCACGTTTCCGAACGTGCCGAAGTAGCGGCCCAGCGGGAGCGACTGCATTTACACATTAACTTTCATTTACACATGGCCCGGAGGAAGACGTGCAGCTGAAAGTGAAAGGGCAGGTGCAAGTTTGGAGGTAAACTCATGGGCGAGGCCATGATTGAGTGCGATGGCTTAACGAAGCGTTTCGGGACGTTCACAGCCGTCGATCACGTAAGCTTCGCGGTCCAGCGCGGTTCCATCTTCGGGTTTCTGGGTCCGAACGGCTCCGGCAAATCGACCGTCATCCGTATGCTCTGCGGAATTCTCGAACCAACCGAAGGCACCGCACGCGTCGGCGGTCGCGATGTCTTGCGGGACAGTGGAGCGATCAAAGAGATGATCGGCTATATGTCGCAGAAATTCTCGCTCTACGACGAGCTGACGGTGAACGAAAACCTCATCTTTTCCGGGAAGCTCTACGGCCTTAATGGGCCGAAACTAAGGCAGCGTCGCGACGAGCTTATCGCGATTACTCACCTCGAACCGTATCTCAACCGCCGCGCCGCCCTCCTCTCCGGCGGCTGGCGCCAACGCCTCGCGATGGCCTGCGCGCTCATGCACAAGCCAACGGTGCTTTTCCTCGACGAGCCTACCGCCGGGATCGATCCGGTCGCGCGTCGTGAGCTGTGGGATTTGCTTTTCGAGTTCGCGGGACAGGGGATGACGCTCTTCGTCACCACGCATTACATGGACGAAGCCGAACGGTGTTCGCACGTCGGCTACATCTATATGGCGCGTCTCGCCATCTGTGGCGAACCAGATGACCTCAAAGCCATGCCCGACGTGAGCCCGCCCGGCACGCGCCGACTGGATGTCACGTGCGACCACGTTACGACCGCTCTGCAGACCATGCGCAATGTTCCGGGCGTGCGCAGCTCCACCGTGTTTGGTCAATCGATGCACTTGCTCGTGGATGAGAGCGTCACGGAAGCACAGATCGAGGAGAAGCTGCGTGGGGTCGGCATTACGAAGACGGAGATCCACGAGATTGGGCCTTCGTTGGAAGATGTTTTCGTGGTCCTGACAGATAGCCTCACGAATCAAAGACGCGCACGCTGACAGCATGCAACCGCCATTTCCCTCGGTTGAAAATGCCTCAGGCGCGCCTGAGTCATGTGCAAAGATGCGCTGGCGCCCTACGTCTTCCT
>JACCXA010000291.1 GCA_013697365.1 Chthoniobacterales bacterium | reverse complement strand
CGCAGCGCGCGCCAGGATAACACTGGCATCGACATCGGGGGCGTCAGCTTCCGAACGGGCAATGTGCGGTTGATCCACGAGCATTTTCATCTCGCGGCCGATGCGGGCCTGCGCAATCTCGCGCGCGATCTGTTGCTGTAGGGTCATGGCGCGGCGAAAACGCGCGTTCTTGATCCGGGTCGGCACCTGCTCGGGCATCTTCGCGGCGCGGGAGCCTTGCTCTGGCGAATACTGGAAAACGCCGAGACGATCAAAACGAACGCGCTGAATAAATTCGAGCAATGTCTCGAACTCCGTCTCGGTTTCTCCCGGAAAGCCCAGGATGAACGTCGTGCGCAGCGCCACGCCGGGAAGGCCGGCGCGAACTGCGAGGATCAAATCCTCGATATGGGGGCGCCCGGTCTCGCGCCGCATCCGGCCGAGTATCGCCTCGTCGATGTGTTGCAGCGGCATGTCGATGTAACGCGTGACCTTGTCGCATTCCGCGATCGTCTGGATCAGTTCGCTGCTCCAATGCGCCGGATGTGTGTAGAGCAGGCGCACCCAGAAATCGCCTGGCACCTCCTGAATATCGCGAAGCAGCGCCGAGAGCGTGAGCCCGCGCGACGAATCCACCGGCTGCCGCGGTCCAGCTTTTTGTTCCCACAAATCCATCCCGTAGTAAGTGGTGTCCTGGCTGATGAGGTTGATCTCCTTCACGCCTTCCGCGACTAACGAGCGCACTTCGGAAAGCACCGAGGCGGGCGGCCGGCTGCGGTGGCGCCCGCGCATCTGCGGAATGACACAGAAGCTGCAGGGGTGATTGCAGCCCTCCGCGATTTTGAGATACGCGCTGTGCGGAGGCGTGAGACGAAATCGTGGCGTGTCGTAGTTTGGAATATAAGTGGGCCGCGGCGTCACAAACGATGGCGCCGGATTCAAAGCACCTGATGGCGTGAGCGAGATGGAATCTTGCGCCACGAGGCGCTCCACGATCGCGCCCAGATCCTTCACCTGATCCAGGCCAATGAATGCGTCCACTTCCGGCAACTGTGTCCGCAGCTCTTCCGAGAAACGCTGCGACATGCAGCCGCTGACGATCAATTTTTGACCCGGCTTATTGTGTCTTCGCTGCTCATGGGCGTCGAGGATGGCATCGATTGATTCCTCTTTGGCCTCATCAATAAAGGCGCAGGTGTTGACCACGAGCACGTCCGCTTCTTCGGCGTTCGCAGTAAGCTGCATGCCGTGCCGAAGGACGCTGCCGAGCATGATCTCCGCGTCGACGAGGTTTTTGGCGCAGCCGAGGCTGATCATCCCGACCTTCGGCGCTACAGGAGTCTCAGACGTTCGGCGGTCCGCAATAGACGCCGCGAGTGCTACAACAGCCGCCACGATGCTACTCCAGCCTTACGTCGGCGTCGCCCCGAGCGACGATCTTGCCGTTCTTCCTGATTTCCACCGCGGCCGGGTCGAGAACTTTGACCGCGATCCGCTTTCCGCTGAATTGCAAGGGCGCTTCCGAGACGTTGATCCATCGCTCGACTGACCTCCCGCCGACACCGCTGTCGACTGTCACCCTGACGTAAGTTTTGCGAAGCGGGCGAATATCGAAGCGATTCGCGGCGGGGGCGGGACTGGCCGAGGCGAGAGCCGCTTGCGCCTTGGCGAGATCAGACGCATCCACCGGCTCGGCTCGTCGGACTTCTGGCTCAGCTTCCGGAGTCGGGACAACTGCGGCAACTGTGGGCTGCGGCGTCGCGGGAACCGAACTCACCGGAGCGGGAGCGAGCGCGACGGCAAGGGGAGTTGAGGAGGGAGAGGGAGTGGGATCAACCGGCAGAGCTTTTGGGGCAATCAAGGTGCTGGGGGTGCCCGACGGCATGGCGTCCGGCGTGGATGTCGTGACCGCGAGTGCCTCGGCATCGCGCTGGCTAGGTTTGATGCGTTTCAGGTCCAACATCAGCCGCAAAAAATAGAAGCCAACGAAGAGCACGATGATGCCGATGACCAGCGGCATGAAAGAGCTCTTACTGCCGCCCGAAGGGGTCCGGACGGTTTCCGTCCGGCGTGGCTTGGGCGCGGGATTATCCTGGAGGTAGGAGTAGCCGTCGACGGTCATCGTTTCCGAGGTTTCAAACGCCTCCAGGTAAGGCGTCACATCCACGTTCAGAAACTTGCCGTAGATAAGGAGAAAACCCTTCGCATAGGCCAGGCTTGGGAAA
>JACCXA010000152.1 GCA_013697365.1 Chthoniobacterales bacterium | reverse complement strand
AGACAAAGCTGCGATCGCCGCCCTGGTCGCAGAGACTCGACTCGAAACCGACCTGGTCGAAAAGGAGTCGCGCATCCTCGTTGAAGGCTATGATCCCGCTCCGCATCTGCGCGACGTGCGCGTGAATGAAGGTGTGTCGCTCGTCAGCAGCGTGCCGCGTGTCCGCGAGATTCTGGTCGTTAAAATGCGTGCCTATGCCCAAGACCACGACGTTGTCATGGAGGGACGCGATATCGGCTCCGTCGTTTTCCCGGACACGCCTTACAAGTTCTATGTCGATGCCTCGCCCGAAATCCGTTCGTGCCGCCGGGCGGCGCAAGGGCAGGCGGACCAGATTGACGCGCGCGACCGTGCCGATTCTTCCCGCCGGGATTCGCCGCTCACGGTAGCGAGCGATGCGCGTGTGATCGACAGCTCCAATCTCTCAATCGAAGGCGTCGTCGGCGAAATTCTCAGTCAGCTGCGGGCGCGAGGTCTTCGAGTGGCACGAGCGCAGGCTGGTTCGCAAGGTTCGGCTCCGTCGCCATGAACCTGTGGTATTGGGGAGGGTATGGTCTGGCGAAATTTCTCGCCGGCATTTTCTTCCGATTCCGGGTTCGGCATCGAGAGCGCCGCATCCTGAGAGGGCCGGTCATCATCGCGATGAACCATCAGAGCTACCTCGATCCTCCGCTCGCCGGCATCGCGGCGGGGCGCGAAGTGTTTTATCTGACGCGCAAAACCCTGCTCGGTACGCCTGGGCTTGGATGGCTTCTGCCGAAGCTCAACGTCGTGCCGGTCGACCAGGAAGGAAACGATCGCAGCGCACTCAAAGCTTTGATGCGAATCCTCAAAGCTGGCCAGGCGACCGTGGTGTTTCCGGAGGGAGCGCGCACACTTGATGGCAATTTGGGGCCGGCACTGCCCGGGCTGGGATTCGTGATCGCGAAGACGCGAGTGCCGGTGCTGCCGATGCGGATCTTTGGCGCGCGTGAGGCGTTGCCGCGGGGGAGCGGCCGCTTCCGGCTGCGTCCGATTACGATCGTCATCGGCGAACCGATTCGCTTCACGGAGGCGGACCTGCAGCCGGGTGGTAAAGAGCTCTACGGGCGTTTGAGCGAGCGCGTGATGGAGGCGATCGCTGCCTTGCGGCTTGAGTAGTCCTGTACCTTCTTCGGCACCGGTTGCGTGCCACACCCCGCATCCTGATACTGCTGTGTGGCGGCAAAAAACGAGCGGAAGTCTCCTGCGCCGGAATCCCCGGCCCCGCGCCGCGGTTTGCAATTGATGGCGCTCGTTCTCGCTGTCATGACTCTGCTTGCGATATACTCGAACGTGCAAAAAGCGCGCCGGGATAAGATCGAGACAGTCACAATTTTGCCGGTCCCCGCGACACCCTCTCCCACCGCGGCCGCGCCTTGACTGGTTGCTGGCGTTTGGTGGCATGCAGCCCCGCCGCTGTTTTGCTTCGAATAAGGAGGGACCGCCCCGGTCTAAATCTACCTATGAAACTTTCCATCCTGTTCCCGATTGCTGCGGCCTGCGTGCTCATTATCTCGTGCGAGAAGCCGCTCTCTGAAGAGGAAAGAAAGGCTCAGGTCGAGCAGGAAGTGCAACAGCGCCTCGCGGCCGAACGTCAGGCAGACGAGCAACAGCGCCTCGACCAGCAGCAAGCGGACATCACGGCGCGTGAGCAAGCGCTCGCCGACAAGGAAGCTTCTTCAACAGCTCAAGTTGCCGGCAAACAGGCGACGGCGACGCCGCGAGCTTCGCTCCGTCCGGCTTCCGGCGCCCGGCTTTCTTCCAGCGACGGGAGCCCCGCGCGTTCTTACGATACGTTCTATCGGAAACTCGAGCCTTACGGCGCCTGGCGCGAGACCAACGACTACGGCTACGTCTGGCAGCCGCGGCAAGCGCAAAGCCGCGATTGGCGGCCATACACCGATGGCCGCTGGGCGTATACTGACGCGGGTTGGACGTGGGTATCCGACGAGCCCTTCGGCTGGGCGACGTATCATTATGGTCGTTGGACTCGTTTGTCCGGCGTGGGTTGGGTCTGGGTGCCTGGAGAAGAATGGGCGCCCGCCTGGGTTTCCTGGCGGAAAAGCGACGAGCACGTCGGCTGGGCTCCACTCCCGCCCGAAGCTCGGTTCGAGCGCGGCACCGGCATCAAAAAATGGGCCGATAGTTATTATGATATCGATGCCGGAGAATATGTCTTCATCCCGAAGCAAGACATTGGCGAAGAGAACGTGCGGCGTGCGGTCGTTCCGCAAGAGCGGAACGTCACGATCGTCAACCAGAGCACCAACGTGACGAACATCACCTACAACAACACGACGATTGTGAATGAGGGGCCGGATTACAACGAGCTGCGTGCGCAAAGCCGGCAGCCGTTTGAGCGCAAGCGGCTCGCGCGCCGATTCGATGTCGACGAAGATCAGGCTCCCCAGGCAGATGTGCGCGGTGAAACCATCGCGATGCTGACACCACTCTTCACCGCGCGTGCGGTAGAGCGGCCGCGAAATGTAGGCGCTCCTATCAGACAAGCGACCGTGGAGCGTCCCACCACTAACCAACCCGACGCCGAGAGAATCCGTGCGAAGATGCGCGCCGAAGCGACACCGCCGCCGGATGCGCCTTCGAAGAAATTCGAAAAGCCGCAGTTGATCGAGAGTGCCGGGACAGTCGCCCCTGTCCCGGGTGGAACTGCGGCGCAACCGACTCCCGCCCCAGCGACCCCCGTGGAAACGCCTTCACCGACGGCGACGCCCACGCCTCGCATTGTTCCGAATGCGACGACGGCAAGTCCCACAGCGACACCTCTATTATCTCCGACGGCAACTGCGACTCCCCGCGTCGTGGCCACGCCGACAGCAACGCCCAGCGCCGCTCCTTCCGCGACGAGTACGGCGACAATTACGCCAAATAGCATGCCGACGAGCACGCCGCGGCGAGCTCCTTCTCCCCTTCCTGTCGCAACCGCGGCACCTTCAGCGACCGCGACTGTTGTTCCCGCCGCAACCGCCATCCCCGCGGAGTCGACTTCTCCCGCTGCGTCGCCCGCCGCGTCCGCCGATACAGGATCAGCCTCTGGAAGAGGACCACGGGACACAGATCAACAGTCGGATCGTGCTGCCGCCGCCAAGGCTGAAAAATGGCGCAGGCAGGAGGAAAGGCGCGCCGAGAAAATTCGTCAGATGAGTGAAAGCGGTGCAAAGAATACTCCGACACCTGCTGTGGTGCCGCCGTCTGGAATGCCAGCCGCCGCTCCGCAATCGAGCGCAGCAGCTGTCGCCACAGATCCCGGTGAACCAACGGCGCGACCTACGCGCAGAATTCCCGCCGCTGCTCCAGAGGTTGTTGCCACGCCTGTGGTGCGCAGCACTCCAGCTCCTCCGGCGATTACCGCGGCCCCCTCGCCGGCTGCCCCTGTAAGTCCCGCGGACGCTCCCGTTGCGAAACCTTCTGTGGCGCCGGCCGTTGCGGTTCCGGCCATTGCAGTTCCCGCGGCCGCCGCTCCCGTCGTTGCTGCGCCAGCCGCCGCTGCTCCCGCCATCGCCGCTCCAGTCGTCTCGGTGACTCCAAGCCCGACGCCTTCACCGGCGCCCGGCAGGCCGAAGCGCGCGCCCAAGCCGAAGGATGATACGGACGTGCCGGAACCGCAGGACAGCCCTTCCGGGACTAACGAGCCTTAGGCAAAGCGATTAGGCTCTGTGTACAGAGCTGGCGCGCGTATGAAAGCGTGTCGATGGCATCGACGGTCTTGTCCCTGCGGATTGCCTTGATGCGTGGAAAGCGCAACGCGAGGCCACTCGCGTGCCGTGTGCTTGGTTGCACGGAATCAAAGGCGACTTCCAGAACGGTGTCTGGCCTCACTTCCCGATAGCGCCCATGATCGACGGTCGTGTTTTCTCTGAAGTGCTCGGTGAGCTGCGCAATCTCCGCGTCCGTCAGGCCGCTGTAGGCTTTGCCGATCGGGAGGAGCTGACCCGTGACATCGTCGCGCACAGCAAACGTGTAGTCGCTTAAGACATGGTTGCGTTTCCCGTGGCCTAGCTCGGCTGCGACGACCACGACATCCAGCGTGGCGAGTTCTTTTTTGAGTTTGAACCAAAACATCCCCCGCCGCCCCGGCGAATATAAACTTTCCGGATCCTTCACCATCAAGCCTTCGTTCAGGCGACGGCGCGCCAGCTGAAACGCCTCATCAATTCCGGACGCGGAATGCACCGCGGAAACTTCGGAGACCTGGAACTGCGGCGGAAGCGGCAGCGCGCGGAGCAACTCCCGCCGTTCGCGCAGCGGCGTTTTAAGGAGTGAGCGCCCGTTCCACCAAAGAAGGTCGAACGCGACGAAGACAACGGGCACGTCCGCCGAGGCAGTCGCAAACAGGTCACTGCCTTCGCTTTTTCGGCCGAGCCGCTTTTGTAGATCGAAGAAGGTGAGCTTCCGGCCATCTTCGAATGCCATGATCTCGCCATCGAGAATCAGCTCGCTCTGAAACGCTCGCGCGCGCTCCGCAATCTCGCGAAATTGATCCGTCATCCGGCGCAAATCGCGTGAGAAAAGTTCCACCCGCTCCCGGCCGCGATGCAGTTGCGCGCGGATGCCGTCGAACTTGTCTTCAACATAGACGGTCGCGCTGGCCGACGACGGCGTGTCTTCGGCATTCGCCTCAACAAGAGCAGACGCGAAACGCGACCAAATTGCTTCGGCCGTCGGTTCCGGGCTCGCCAGCATGCATTTGATCGGCCGGAAGAGTGAGATCTCGGCCTGCAGAAGTTCAGCGCGCGAGGCAAGCAATGCCGTTTGCCCGATATCGCCGAGGAGCATATTAGCCTCTTTCACATCATCCACCGGAGCGGCGAAGGCGCTCGCGATCGCTTCTTCCACCAGGCCCTCGCGCAAGCCAAGGCGGAGATCGCCTGTGAGAATCTTTACCACATAAGAACCTTCGCGGGCCGTGAGCCGGGCGAGGCGCGCTTGCAGCAATTCCGTCTTCGCGATCGGCCCGCGGGCTTTGTGCAGGCTGTCGAAAAGCTCCTTTGACTCGGAGAGCGTAAAAGGCTGGGGCTTCGTCCGATTCTCGAGGGCTTCGAGAGCGCTCTTGCCGGCGTCTCCGTAGCTGCTCGCGATGCGGTGCATCTCGGAATCACTGAGCTTCGTGGCGGTCAGGAGCGCGCGGAAGATCACCGCCCAGCCGATCTGCAAAGTGCGCGGATCGCTTTGTGCGAAGGCTTTTCCGGTCAAGTAGCGCGTGGCGATCGGGAGCTGCTCGGAGTCTAACGAGCGCAAGTA
>JACCXA010000270.1 GCA_013697365.1 Chthoniobacterales bacterium | reverse complement strand
CTCACGGCAGATGCGAGGGTCGCCCACAGGAACCAGATCGTCGCACATGGGGTGCAGCCCCAGGGAGAGCACCAGATCAAGGCGCCCATTGCCACAGACTTCACATCGATCGACCTGGTGAAGACCTTCTTCTGAATACTTTTCCATCTTTGGACACTTGCTGTACAGGCTTAGATGGCGATTCTTCGGCGCGGAAAGGCGATCTCAAAGCCGGGCAGATTGAGGGAAAAATTGGGGTTGTAAAAAGGATCAGAGAGCAATTGCGCGCCCCATTTTTTCTGCAGAGAGACGGCTTCGCGGAAAAATTGCGCCTGCGCCTCCGCTGTCCGCTCGCGTCCACGCGAGGCCGATTCGTCGTGGATCAAATTCGCGTACGGGGTCCAAACCATTCGCAGTCCGCGCTGACTCAAGCGCAAACAGAAATCGATGTCGTTATAACTCACGGCAAAAGTTCTCTCATCAAAACCGCCGATGTCCCGAAAAACTGTGCGTCGCGTCACCATGCAGGCGGCGGTCACGGCGGAACAGTTCTGTTGCAAAATGGCGCGGTTGAAATACCCCGGATGCCCACGCGGGACGCGATAATGCGCGTGGCCCGCGATTCCGCCAAGGCCAAGGACGACGCCACCATGCTGCAGCGTGCCGTCGGCGTACCAAAGCCGCGCGCCGACTGCGCCGACGTCCGGTCGCGCCGCATGGCTCACCATTTCGGTTAGCCAACCGCGTTCCGTCACCTGGATGTCATTGTTCAAAAAAGCCAGGATTTCGTCCCGCGCCTGCGCGGCGGCCAGATTATTTAGGCGACTGAAATTGAAGGGGCCATCGTCGCGCAAGACCCGGGCCTTCGCTTCCACTTCGAGACCGCGAAGGTAATCCAGCGTCTCCTTCTCGCGGGAACTGTTGTCCACGACCAGGATCTCAAATGATGGATAATCCGTCACCTCGCGCAGGCTTTCGATACAGCGGTGCAGCAGCGTCGCGCGGTCGCGCGTCGGAATGATGATCGTGACTAACGGGGCAGGATTCGGAACCTCATAGATGACCCGATGCGACTCCTTGTTCTCCGGGCAAGCTTCGACGCGGCCAGCAATGCCTTGTCGCCGCAAATGATCCGTCAACGCGCGTCGCGCGGCCTCCTTGGCATAAGGTTTTGCGTCCGGCACTTCCGCCAAACTGCCCGGCGCCATTCGCCAATGATAAAGGATGCGCGGGATGTGCCGCACCTGCTCCGGGCGGAGTTTCTCGCAGCAACGCAGGGCCACATCATAATCCTGCGAGCCGTCATATCCCTCGCGAAATGCGCCGACGAATCTCAGCAGTGCCGTCTCGTAAACCCCCAAATGATTGATATAATTCTGGCCGAGAAAAAGCTCAGGGTTCCAATCAGTTTTGAAGAACGGATTCGAGCGGACCCCGCCGAGGTCGATCTTGTCTTCGTCTGAGTAAATGACGCGGGCGTTCGGATGCTCCGCGATCTCCAGCGCCACCCATCCGAGCGCGTCCTCGGTTAGCAAATCGTCTTGATCGAGCAGCGCGCACCATTCGCCGGCGGCGAGAGCCAGGGCGGAATTCGAGGCCGCTGAGATGTGCCCGTTCGTCTCGCGGAAGGTAACCCTAATACGTGGATCTGACGTAGCGCTCGCTTCCAGGAATGGGCGCACGGCGGGGTCGGTGGAGGCATCATCTGCCAGGCAAAGTTCCCAGCGGCGGTAGACCTGGCTTTTGACGGAATCGATCGCCGCAGCGAGCAATTGCAGGTCCGGATTGTAGATGGGGAGGAGCAGAGAAATGAGCGGCTGGCGGCGCGAGGCGCGCAGCCGACGTCGCAGCTCGATGCGGTCGCTGCCGCCGAATGTGTCGTAACGCGTCACCCATTGGCCATAGCTGCGCTTCTCCGGTTTCGGAGGGGAAGCGCGACGCCGGGCCGCTCCTTCGATACCTGCTGCGAAACGCCTTCCGAAATGATCCAGCGTGAAATGCCTGGCGAAGGTCCGCCGCGCCGCCTCCCCGAAAACTTTCACGCGCCCGCGATTCTCTGCGCAATTTGCGATCGCCTCCGCTAGCGCCTCCGCGTCGTCAGCCGGCACCAGCCAGCCATTCATTCCATCGCGCAGCCATTCCGCGATGCCGCCCACATCAGCGCTGATCACCGCCTGGCCGAGACTCATCGCTTCGATGATCGAGATCGGCATCGTCTCGTCGCGCGACGCGCAAACGAGCACGTCCGATTGCGCGATGAGTTGCAGCGACCCGCCGTGATCCAATGCCGGGCGGAGATGCACGTTCTCGAGTTGCGCGGCGCGCGCTTGCAGCTTTTCGAAAAACGCAGACTCGAGGACCCGGCCGGCAAAAGTGAAAGACGTTCGCTCGCGCACATCCGCGCGCAGGCGGGAAATTGCGTCGAGCAGCACGTCCTGCCCCTTCCGCGATTCGTAACTGCCGAGACAAAGAAATTTCCATGGATCTCCACTCGTCGCCCTCGGCTTAATTTCGATTTCCGGAATCCCATACGGAACCACCTCGATCCGGGAACGCGTCACGCCCTCATATAGACGAGCTGTTTGTCTCGTCGGCGTAATCAAGAGGTCGGCCAGTTCGAGCGTCGGCTGAATTTGGGAAATCTTTTGCGTTAACTCGATGGCGAAGAGTGTCTCGTGCAAATACCAGATGGCGCACCGGCCCGCGCTGCGCGCCGCGCGAATCACCGGCCAACTGGCGAGCGTGTTGGCCACGATGATTTCGAAACCGGAGCAAAGAGCTTCCAGTTTTGTCCGCTTCAGATCCGTCAGGAATGAACCATCCAGGATGACCTCGATCCCGCGAGACGCGAGCAACTCGGAAATTGGGCCGGCTTCTGGCGCCGCCGCCACGGGTGGAGTCCCTTGGTCGGCCAGCCAGCAAGCCAGATGGAACAAGGCAAGAGGCGCTCCGCTCAGGGTAGTCTCGTGCGAGAACAATAACACGCGGCGCTCCATTCCGTTACCGTTGTTCACGAGACGTTCAGACGCCGTGCGATCCGCGAACAGTCGCGCCGAGCGCGGGCGAATTACGGCCGAAGCTGAAATCGTTCTTGTGCGAGGCGATCGCTTCGCTCACCAGCTCCATGAATCCTTCGGCGAATCGATCGAAGACGAAGTACTTTTC
>JACCXA010000268.1 GCA_013697365.1 Chthoniobacterales bacterium | reverse complement strand
CTGCTTTTAGGGCTGCCTGATGAAACAGCCGCACGACCCCTCGCTACAAGGCTATGGGCGTCACCTATGGGATGTTGAAACCGAACCGACGGCGGAGCACCCAATCACCGATGCGACGCATGAGCTTGGTGCAGCGCGGCTAGAGAACGATGAAAGGTTTTGGCGCACGGCGATAGCCACCTGGCAAACCTTGCTCCAAGCGAAGCCCCGACACCCAGAGACTCTGCGGTATCTCAAATCGTGTCAGACGAAGCTCGCGCAAGTTCTCGTGCTGTTAGGAAGACATGAAGAAGCAGCTAAGCAAAACCAGGCTGCTTTGGCGACCGGTCGGCTGCTCCACAGCGCCACAAGGAAAACAGGGAGCGGATCAAAGAAGGCCACGACCATATTGGTGTGTCTCGCCTTGTTAACCGCGCTGGCGGTTGTGTTGCTGTTTAATAAAGTGTCGCGTCAGCGTGCCCAAACACGGGGAGCTCAGCAAGGCGATGCGTTAGAAAGCCGACAGGAAGTCCTCTTTTCTGAAAGACAGCATGTCCGCGCCGGCACGACCGCAGCCGATGGCACCACTTCACCTAGCGGCCACATCACCCTGGACTGAGGACGGATGAAAGCTTCTCTGGTTCGGTGCTTCAGCCGTGCGTCAAAGTTGATTTTGGTCCTGACTCTTTCCCTGGCGATCTTCGCCCCCGCGGAATTAAGCGCCCAGCCCAAGCCCCTCCCGTCCAAAAGAAACCGATCCACGCGTCTCGTGCACAAGTCCGCTCCGGCCAGGCCATTCTCAACTGTCGTGATCGACGCTGGCCACGGCGGAGTCGATCAAGGCGGTATTCGCCAGAACATCGTTTCGGAAAAGAACGTGGCCCTCGACGTTGCACAGCGCCTGGAGAAATTCCTTAGAAAGGCCGGCTTGAGAACGGTGATGACGCGCTCAGATGACCGATTTGTGACGCTAGACCGGCGCGTCTCAATCGCGAACGCTCACCACGACGCCATCTTTATGTCCATTCATTTCAACTCAGCCCGATGGGCGCGCGCGCGGGGCGTTGAAACGTTCCACTTTGCACCGTCTGAAGCGACGCTCGCCCACCGGATTCAACGCAACCTGGTAGCAACGACGACAGGGGATGATCGGGGGGTAAAACGCGCTCGCTTTCGTGTGTTGCGACAGACGAAGATCCGCGCCGTCCTTGCGGAATGCGGCTTTCTCACTAACCCGCAGGACGCGGCCTTAGCCCGGAACGCTCGCTATCGAGCGAAGATCGCGCAGCAAATCTCCCGTGCGATTGTGGAAGATAGAAACTCGCTTCGCTAGCCGTTTCTAGGGTATAGCGAGGGCGGCAAAAGCGGAGCGAACTGCCAGGAGTATGGAACGGGCAGTCCCTACTCCAACAACGTTACTTTATCGACGATCAGATCTCCGCCAGTTCGCATGTAATGAACACGAACGCGCACGTTTTTGCGCAGCCCCGAAGCTTCGACTGCCTTACCGTCGGCATCAGAAAAAGCTACTTTCTTCGCAAACTTGTAATGGACTGGTTCGCCCGAGCCGGTGTCTAGCACGAGCGCTGTGTCTGGCGTGTAATCCGAGACCGTTCCAGTGGCCTCCATCGACGAGGCAATGGCAGGTGATCCGCCTGTCCCTGGGCCGGATGTTTGCGCGTCCGTCGTGCTGCTGATGAGAGCCAAACACGCCGTGAGAATTACAAATTTAGTCACAGAGCCTCGTAGGGAATCGAAATCGTCAGATCCGATGGGCGTATCTGGTCCGCGACTACTCATTTACTTATGATGAAGGATGGCGACCCTAACGGGATTCGAACCCGTGTTACCGCCGTGAAAGGGCGGTGTCCTAGGCCTCTGGACGATAGGGTCAGCGAAGCGCGGCCAATATCAGAAGCGCGCCCGGACGTTGCAAGTTATTTACCGACACCACCGCTGCCATCGACCCGCGACCGGACCATGAGGAGCAACTCCGCGGTGCGTTGCGTGGCTCCGCGGTGCTGAGCCAGAACGCCCACGGCGTTTTCCACCATTAGAGCGCAGCGAGCGGGATCGTGCAGGAGTGCCGCGATGCTTGCGACCAGTGCATCGGCATCATTGGCCTGGACCGCGCCGTCTCGTGCCAGGAGCGACCCGGCCAGGGAGGCGAAATTCTCCATGTGCGGTCCAAAGACGACCGGCTTGCCCGCAAGAATGGGTTCGGCGGGGTTTTGCCCGCCCAGCGCGGTCAGGCTTTTCCCAATGAAGACCACCGTGGCAACAGCGTACCAGTCCCGAAGCTCTCCCGTCGTATCGAGGAGGAGGCAATCAGGTTCGGGTGCAGGCGCGGCTTCAACGGCGCTGCGAAGTCCAACTCGAAGTCCAAGCTGCCGGAGGCGCGCCACAATTTCGGCCGTGCGCTCCACGTGGCGCGGAGCGACCACGAGAACGAGCGACGGGAATTCCGCTCGCAGACGTTGGAAGACACCGGCAAGGATCTCCTCCTCTCCCGGATGCGTGCTGCCGCCGAAGAGAATCGGCCTGGCTTCATCGATGCAGTAAGAACCGAGAATCCGCTGCGCCAAAAGCATATCCCCACCCAAGTCCGTCGGATCGTATTTGATGCTGCCCACTTCCTTGATTGCCTCCGGCCTGACGCCTAACGAGGCCCAGCGCGCAATGTCTCCACGTTCCTGCACGCAAACCAGGTCGAGGCAGCGGAAGGTTGGGGCGACAAACGAGTGGAAACGCCGAAAACGCCGCTCCGATCTGGGCGAGAGTCGTGCATTTACAAGCGCCAACGGGATGCGCCGCACGCGGGCACCGGCCGCGAGGTTCGGCCAGACTTCCGCTTCCACGAGCACGATGCGCTTTGGCCGGATGGTGGCGAAAGCGCGCTGCACCACCGGCCAGAAATCGAGTGGGTTATACATCACGTGCATCCAGGCGGCGGCCTCCTTTTCGGCAATGGCGAAGCCGGTCGTCGTCGTGGTCGTGAGCACGCAACGGAAGCCCGGCTCCAGTTGCCGCAACTTCGCCGCCAGCTTCAGCGCGATCGCTACTTCCCCCACGCTCACGGCATGAATCCAGGTTGGCTGCGGGCCGGCGAGGCTCGCTCGAACCTCGCCGCTGAAGAGCCCGAAACGCTGCCCGAAGTTTCGCCGGTAATTGCCGCGCCGACGGATCTTAATGAGATAACCGGGCAGAAAAAACAGGAGCCCGATCGGGAAGAGAAGATTGTAGAGCAGTCGTATCATTCGTCGCTCGGCCCGGTCTCAGCCTCGGCGGCCGGTTGGAGAAAGAGCACCTCCGTAGCGCCATAAGTCTTCGCTCGAAGTTTCTTCCACCGCCCTGCCTGCAAAAGCTGCTCTGTCGGCCGTTTCTCGAGCACGAAGACTCCTGCAGGCGCCAGAAGCTGAGGCAGCGTTTCATTTTCAAGCAGTAGTCGGGTGAAGGCGTCGCCGCTCTTCGTCTTCTCGTACGGTGGATCGGCAAAGATGAGGTCGAAACCCTCCCTGGCGGTCGCAGACTCCAGGAAACGGAAGACCTCTTGTTTGCGGACCCGCCCGCGCAGCTTGGTCCGGATGAAATTCTGCTCGATCGCGAGGACCGCAGCGCGGTTTTCCTCCACAAACATCGCCGAGGCCGCGCCCCGGCTTAGAGCCTCGATCCCGAGCGCCCCGGTCCCCGCAAAAAGATCGAGCACCCGCGCCGCGATAACTTTATCTCCCAGGCTGGAGAAGATCGCGGCTTTCACGCGATCCATGGTCGGTCGCACATCTGTCTCCGGAACGAGAAGCCGGATCCCGCCGGCCAGACCGGCGATGACTCTCATGGTGTCGCGTCGGCCTGAGGAGTCTCCGCAGGCGGCTCGCTGGGTGGTGATGATTCCTGCGTCGCCTCGACTGGTGGCTCTGGAGGCAACGGCGCCGCTGCTTCCGCGGGCCGTTTCTTTTTCGGACGATCAGAAGATTTTCCGCCGCCTAACAAGTCGTTGATGATGCCTCCGAGGTCCTTCAGTTGCGGCCCGACCAGCTTGCCCATCAAATCTGTCTTCGGACGATCGACCGTTCCCGTCACATTGAAGTCGACGGCCGTGTATCCTGGATAACTGCTCGGGACAAAGCTCTCGCGCATTCCACCGAAAAGCTGGCTGCGGACCTTCTCAC
>JACCXA010000257.1 GCA_013697365.1 Chthoniobacterales bacterium | reverse complement strand
GTGGAAACGTTCGCGAAGATCCTAAACATGGAACTTAAGAAAATGGTTCATTCGGTTTATCCGTCAAAGAAAACGTTTCCGCCTACCGAGCGGACTCCTAGTTAACGTGCATTGGCACCAGGGGGATGCGGACCAATTACGGCGCTAAAAGTCCAAGATCGTCCAGTGCCGCGATAATTTCGCAGCCGGCTAGAAGCTTCTCGAGATCGGCAAAATTTTCCATCGAGCTATCGTTCAAAAGGCGCGACCAAAAGCCGGTGACCTCATCGGCGGCTATGTTGCTCGCTGCGGCAAGGAGATTGTTCACGCGTGTCCTTTTAGCACCGCGCGTGCCAGTGACCTCAACGGCTTTGTCACCCGAGCAGCGGCAGTCGGAAAGGGTGGCCAACGGGACTCGAACCCGCAACAGCCAGAATCACAATCTGGAGCTCTACCATTGAGCTATGGCCACCAACGCGACTGGGATTCTAGTTTTGCGAGAGTGGATTGCAAAGGCAAAGCACGTAGAGGATGACGGCAAAGACTGCAACGCCATCGGTGTTGGCAAAAGCTCGCCGGCTCAGCTCCTACCGGACGCGGTCGATGCAGGAGGCGCGACGTGATCTACGGCTTCGCTGTGTGCTCGCCCGTACGCGCACAGAGTGACCGCCACTAATCGGGGTTCACCGGGAAGCGTTTGTTCTTCAACTTCTCGGGCACGCGTTCCGTTCGCTCGGATTCGATCTCTTCAGTGGCCGCTCCCAGTGCCTCATAGGCGTGGCGGTTTTTCTTTGCACGGCACATATAGGCGGTGGCGTGAGCGAGGGGAATGCGCGCCTCCGGCATTCCGACGAACTCCACGGCTTGTTGCGTCGCAATTGCCAACGGTAGCGCTTCGGCGTCGGCAAGACCTACGTCTTCGCTGGCAAAGATGACGATCCGGCGCGCGATGAAGCGGAAGTCTTCACCAGCGTGCAGCATCTTCGCGAGCCAGTAAATCGCGCCCTTCTCGTCGGAGGCACGCATGCTCTTAATGAAGGCGCTGATCGTGTCGTAGTGCGCATCGCCAGCGCGATCATAGACGATGGCTTTCTGCTGAATGCTCTGCTCTGCGACTTCGAGTGTGAAATGGACGGCCCCGCTTCTCTCGGGTGCAGTCGTAAGCACGCCGATTTCGAGCGCGTTCAAACATTTTCGCGCATCGCCGTCGCTGATCTTCGCGAGATGGGTTCTCGCTTCCCGATCGATGTCGACGCGATGTTTGCCGAGGCCGCGTTCCTCATCAGCGAGCGCGCGATCGACCAGTTGCTCGAGCTCGTCGACCTTCAGAGATTCCAATTGAAAAACCTGCGACCGGGAAACCAGTGCGCTGTTCACGTAGAAGAACGGATTGTAAGTCGTCGCGCCGACGAGCCGGAGATTTCCGCTCTCCACATCGGGCAGCAGGACGTCTTGTTGTGCTTTGTTGAAGTGATGGATCTCGTCCACGAAGAGAATCGTTTTTTGCCCTGAAGTCCGAATTCGGTTCGCCGCCGCCGCGACCACTCGGCGCATGTCGGCCACGTTGCTCTCCACGCCGCTCAGGCGCTCGAACTTCGCGCCGGTCATGCCCGCAATGATCTGCGCAAGGGTCGTCTTTCCGGTGCCGGGCGGACCTGAAAGAATGACCGAAGGCAACCGATCCGCCTCGATCGCGCGGCGCAGCAATTTGCCGGGCGCAAGGATATGTTGCTGGCCGACAAATTCCTCGAGTGAACGGGGGCGCATCCGCGCAGCGAGGGGAGAGGCGGCCGTAGGCGCTTTGACGGCTTTCACCTCTTCGCTGGTTTCGAACAAGTCCTCCACAAGCGGATGGTGACTCGTCGTGCACTGCAGCGCACTCGAATTCGAAGCTGGGAGGGGCGGCCCCAGGCGGCCCATTCTCATGTGAAGGAAGCACGCGGCTTGGAAGCCGCCGGTGGCAGTGTCTGAAGGCTCGGGGCACATTGCATGCTTTGTGATTCGCGAGATATTCGCCGCTCATGCGCAAATTTGCCTACGCCACTTTTCTGCTGCTTTTCGTTTTCTGCTCCAGCGAAGCCGCGCTGCCGTTCTCAACGGTCTTCAAAGGCCGCGATCAATTCGATCGGCTGGTCAACCAGGCACGGGTGGCAGATTGGCACACGCTTTCGCTCGGCGACCGCATTGTCACCGTGGGGAAAGCGATGGTGGGCACGCGTTACAAAAATTACACGCTTGAGATCGACGATCGCATTGAGGCGCCTTCGGTTAATTTCAACGGCCTGGATTGCTGGACGTTCTTCGAGATCTCGCTGGGCTTCGCGCGCATGCTCGAGGAGCCGCCGGAAAGTTGGACGCCGGAGCGGCTGCTGCATTACATCGAGCTGGATCGCTATCGCGATGGGCGCAGCACGGGCGAGTATCTCTCCCGCCTGCACTACCTCGAAGACTGGCTCGCCGATAACGATCGGCGCGGCCTGGTCGATGACCTGACGCGCAGTCTGGGTGGTGTTAGCGTTCCGCACGCAGCGCGCGAGATGACGGTGGGATGGCGGCACTACCGCTATCTTGCCTCAAATCGGGCGCTTCTGGCCCCGCTCCGCCGGATGGAAGAACGAGTCTCAAGCCGGCCCTTGTACCAGATCCCGAAGGGTCGTGTCGCTGCCATCGAGCCAAAACTTCGCAACGGCGATATTATCGGCATCGTCTCGCGGGATGGTCGCCTCTTCGGGACTTCGCATGTCGGCCTGGCCTACCGTTCCGGCGACGGGGTGCTACATTTTATGCACGCTTCTGCCCCGCGGAATTACGGCAAGGTCGTGATCGACTCCAGCCTTTCGAGCTATCTGAAGCGCTACGGTAGCCACACTGGCATCTTGGTCGCGCGGCCGACACGTTAGTCGCCTCCGTGGCGGACGGCTCGTTAGGCCGCTTTCTCCGTCTCCAGCTCAATCAGGAACGAAGCGCCTTTGCCAGCGCCCGCACTGAAGGCTTGAATCTTTCCGCCGTGCAGCTCGACGACGGCTTTGCTGATCGCGAGACCGAGGCCGAGCCCTTCCTGTCGAACGCCGACTTGTTCGAAAGCATTGAAAATTTTCTCGAGATGCTGCGGTTCAATGCCGACGCCTGTATCACTGATCTGGATGCAAAGGTGCGCGGGCGAGGGATTGAAAGTGTGAATCGAAACTACGCCGTTGTTTTCGGTAAATTTGGAGGCGTTCCTAAGCACGTTCCAAAAGACCTGCTGAAGTCGCGAAGGGTCCACTGTCAGGGCCGGATTCGCCGCCTCGAGCCTGACGTCGAGCGTTAACTGACGCGCGGCGATATCGCTTCGGACGATATCGATGGCATGCCGAAGGAGATCGTGTGCATCGGCTCTCCGCTTTTGCAGTTTCATTTTTCCGCGCGTGATGCGGGTGAGATCTAGGAGATCGTCGATGAGGCGCGCTTCCAGTTCGATGTTCCGGCAGACCATCTGGAGGCCTTCTTCGATCTCGGGGGGGAGGTTCGGCTGAATGCTCATGCCACCGGCCCAGAGCAGGACTGGTGTGAGAGGGGTCCGTAATTCGTGACTGAGATTGGCCAGGAAGCGGTCCTTGGCGGCGTTGGCCGCTTCGGCATTTTCCTTCTGCGCGTGCAGTTCTTTTTCCATCTTGCGGCGATGAATAAAGAGGCCGATCTGGCTGCCGAGGGAATCGACCATTTGCAGCAGATCCTCATCAGGCTCGACCAGGGAAGGACTGAAAAGCTCCAGCGCCCCATTAATCGTCCCTTCCGCATCCAACGGGAAGGCAAAGGCACCGCGAAGTCCCGCCACTTCGGCCGCGTCCCGCCGCTGGAAATTGGCGACTAGCCGAAGGTCCGGAAACCAAATCGGTTTACGCGAAGTCGCGCATTGTCCGGGCAAACCTTCCACGCCTCTGAGGATCGTCGCACGGGTGACCTTATCGAATCCCGCTAATCCTTCGTGCTCGCCGTGCCATGTCGCCGCGCAGCGCAGTTCCCGCGTTTCATCCACCAGCCAGATCGAACCAAAGATCCAGCCACCGCTGGCCGCAATCGTTTGGATTATCTGGGGGCCGGCTTCCGCCAAGGTTTGTGAGCCCGCGAGCAAGCTGGCGACGCTATATTGGGCCGTGCGGCGGCGCTCGGTGCGGACGCGTTCCGTGATGTCCCGCAAATAGGCCGTGAAGACGGGCTCGGTGCCGATCCGAAAGGCCGTGATGGCCAGTTCGACGAGAATTTCCGTCTGGTCTGCGCGCACGGCTGCGATCTCGATGCGACGGCCGAGAACGGGGCCTTCGCCAGTTTCGAGATAGCGTTGCAAGCCCTGGCGATGACGCTCCCGAAGTGCTGGAGGAATGATCAATTCGGCAAGCTCCCGCCCAACTGCCTGCTGGCGCGTATATCCGAAGACCCGCACGGAAGCAGGGTTGAACTCGCGGACGACACCACGCGCATCCATTGTAATAATACAGTCGAGGGCGGAATCGAGTATCGCGCTATTCAGCCCTTCGAGCCATTCCGCCGGAGTGAAGTTTCTGATTGGGCCGTTTATGTCCGCTTGCATCGCTGTCGTTGTCGGCTCTGCCAACGCCGGATCTTGCCTTGCACTTGCGCCGGCGCGCTAACTAACAGCGTCTAGGCGGCTGATCAACTGCTAAGGCACGGGACGGCAAGGGTTACGGCGCATAGCCAAAACGCGTATTCAACGCCCTCATGGCAGCGGCTGCGTAGCCCTGATCTTCAACGGAAAGGTCGTCTCGATAACCGCCGACTTGACCACGCCGGACTTTGAAAGATTCCGGATCGGCGACATCGCCGGGTTGAAGGATCTTTGATTGAAACGCGCCAGCCGCTTCCAGTTTTTTCATATTCTTGAACTCGGAGAAGGCGAGCGCGTGCTCATACGCTTCGAACTGAGGTG
>JACCXA010000235.1 GCA_013697365.1 Chthoniobacterales bacterium | reverse complement strand
ATCACGTCGCTCTGGGTGAACGGCTTGGGTTATTCGATCTCGAGCGTGCCGCAAAGCTCAGCGGCAGCGGCTTCATCTGCTTCACCGGCCAAGGAGCGCGACTGGAGCGGGCGCTGATTAACTTCATGCTCGATCTGCATACGCGGGAGCACGGTTACCTGGAGATGAGCCCACCCTTCCTCGTGCGACGCGACTGTATGATCGGCACCACGCAGCTCCCGAAGTTTGAAGAAGACATGTACGGGTTGGCAGGGAACGACATGTTCCTGGCGCCGACTGCGGAAGTGCCGGTAACAAATTTTCACCGTGAGGAAATTCTGGCCCTCGGCGATCTGCCAAAGAAGTTTGTCGCCTACACGCCCTGTTTTCGCCGGGAGGCGGGCTCAGCAGGAAGGGAGACGCGAGGGATCATCCGAGTGCATCAGTTCGATAAGGTTGAACTGGTGAAACTCAGCCGACCGGAGACTTCCTACGAAGAACATGAGTCGTTGACTGAGAATGCGGAGCGCGTGCTCCAGCTCCTGGGATTGCATTACCGGGTCGTGGAAATTTGCACAGGCGACATCAGCTTCGGAGCGGCCAAAACCTACGACATCGAGGTCTGGTCGCCGGGGCAGGACAGCTATCTCGAAGTTTCAAGTTGCTCAAACTTCGAAGACTTCCAAGCCCGACGAATGAATCTCCGCTTCAAGGACGCGGACGGCAAAAATCGCTTCTGCCACACGCTGAACGGCTCGGGGGTGGCGTTACCGAGATTGTTCGCGGCTCTGATTGAAAGCGGGCAGCAACCGGATGGATCCGTGAAGCTGCCGGAGACGCTGCACTCTTACTTCGGCGCGAGCAATATTGCCTGATTGCAGCAGGCATGCGGCTATGCGTTGACGTCGCGAAATAAATCCAGCTGGCCAGACCCGCCGGAGGCGGTTTCCTCCAACACCGGGAGCGGCAGTTCATACCCGAGACGCGCTGCGAGCCGCTGACATGTCTCAGGCGCGAAGCCTTCGTAGTGGTTGTTCACGAAGGTCCAGACATTGCGAATCTCGTCCAACTGCCGCTCGATCTTCAACGCCCAACTCTCGAGCGCAGCCTCGCGTTTCCAGAGCAGTTTCCCGTAGCGATGCACGCGCTCCCCGTTACCGTCATACTTCGTCGTGTAATCGCCCATCAGCCTGACGTAGAGAAAGTCCGTGGTATGCGGCCAGAGCTCGAACGGCGCTAAATTTCGTTCATTGAGTGGACTCAAGTCGGCCCAGGCCCAGCAGACCCGATGTTTTTCGAGCAGGCGGATGACCTGGGGCCGATGCCAGCCCGGGTGCCGGAATTCGATTGCGAAACGAAAGTCGCGCGGCAATTGCTCGAGAAAATTGCGAAGTGCCGGCCGGCCTTCTTTCGGCGCAAATGAAGGCGGGAGTTGAATGAGGATGACCTGAAGCTTTGGCGCGAGCGCTTCCACGGCATGGAGAAAGGCCGTGAAGTCCGCGCGGCAATCGCGCAGCCGGCAGGCGTGCGTGATCGCGCGTGGCAACTTGCAGCTGAAACGGAACGACGCCGGTGTACTCTCCATCCATCGCAGAATCGTCGACTCCGCCGGTGCGCTATAAAAGGTCGAGTCAACTTCCACGGCGGGAAAGGTGCGCGCATAAAACTCCAGCCAGCGGTCCGACGGCAGGGCGGCGGGATAAAAGCTTCCCAGCCATTCTTCGAAGCTCCAGGCACACGTCCCCAGCCGGATCTTTTGCTGACCGTTTAGATTCAAAGGACCCTTTCTGCTGGTGGAATCGGGGAAGGCCCTCGCGGGAGATGTCTCGGCCGTTTTCTTTTCCTTCAAGGCGCGGCCGAGCGGGCCGGCGCTTTGGCCTTTCCGGCTATGGCTTAGCTGGCCGAATAGCGCGTTTTTACGAGGGCGGCTAACTTGACGGCACGCACAAGGTTCACTACCCTGCCAACTTCGATGCGCTCCTGCTTCCCCGCCATTTTTCTCTGTCTCGCCATCGCTCTCGCACTGCCTGAGAAGACCTCCGGTGCGGTCGTATTTCGGCCGAAAGAGAACGTCCGTTATGTGGCGCCGGGCGAGGAAGAGATCAACGGCAATGCGCAGGAACTTTTTAACATTGCCCAGGCAGCGGAAAATTCCGGGGATCTTGGTCGAGCGATCAAGGCTTACCGCGCCATCGTGCGCCGGTACCCGAAAGACACTCTCGCGGGCGGTGCGGCCTACCGGTTTGCGGTCATGCTGGAGAAAAATCGCGAGTACCTGAAGGCAGCGGAAGCTTATCGCGTCGCCGCGGAAAAGTTTCCGCGCAGCACCGATTTCAATGAAGCCATTGAAGCGCAGTTCCGGATTGGCGAAATGTATCTGGACGGCAAGAAGGTGAAATTCCTCGGTGTGCCAGTGAAGTCTGGACTGGAGAACGCGATTTCGATTTTTGCGGGCATTGTCCGTTCAGCCCCCTATGGCAAGTACACCGCCCGCGCGCAATTCAACATCGGACGTGCCACGGAGAAGCAGGGAAATGCCGATGCCGCGGTGGCGGCTTACCAGGCCGTAATCGAAAAATATCCGGACGAGCCGGTCGCGGCTGATGCGCAATATCAGATCGGTTACATCTGGTTTGCGGCCGCGCGCAGTGGCTCGCGCGATGCGAAGTCTTACAACAACGCCAAGCTCGGTTTTCAGGATTTTCTTTTTCGTTACCCCAGGAGTGAGAAAGGCGCGCAGGCGCGCGAGAACCTGCGCATTCTCGAGGCACGGCAGACGTCAAACGCACTTCAGGTCGCTCGCTTCTACGACAAGCAAAAGAACTACAAGGCGGCTGTGATTTATTACAATGACGTCATCCGCCAGCAACCCGGCTCGGAACCGGCGGATCAAGCCAAGCGGAGGATCGAACAGCTCCGTGCCCTCGTCGGTGACGCTGCGCTGCAACCTGTCGCTCTCACCGCCGCCACGGCCAAAGGGCCCAAGAAGTCGAGGATGGCAACAGCCGAGACGGGCAGCGGCTCGAGCGGTGACACCCCTTCCATGCGAACTTCGCCGGGTGACGTTGCTCCCCTGCCCCCGGCCGAAGCAGACGAATCCCTTCCTCCGCCAGCTTCTCTCACGCCGGATATGACAACTGCTCCTGACGTGCCGTCCGCTTCACCGACGCCTGGAACGAGCGGCTAGTCCGGAGCGTGAAAAGCTTCTTCGCCGCGCTCCTGATCACCTTGTCGCTGAGCGGCTGCGCCGGTTATCGCATCGGGGATGTGAAGCCGCATTATCTTGCGGGTGTGCGGACGATTGCGATCCCGACGTTTCGAAACGAGACGTATCAGCCGCGTGTCGAAGTTCTGCTCACCAATACTGTCATCAAACAGCTTCAACAGGACGGGACTTTCCGCATCACGACTGAAGACAAGGCTGACGCCGTCCTGCGCGGCACTGTCCGTGGAGTAGCGCGCACGCCGGTGCGCTCCGTGCGCGGGAACGTCCTGGCTACGACGGAATTCAATTTGACCGTGGGCGTCCGTTACAGCTTGATCGGCCGCAACGGTCAGCCAATCGTCGGTCCCGCGGACGTCGGCGGGTCGACCAGTTTCTTCGTCGGCTCGGATGTGGCCACCGACCAGCGGCAAGCCCTGCCTCTCGCGACGGAAGATCTGGCGGTGCGCCTGGCCAGCCAATTGAGCGAAGGCTGGTAGCAGCGTGAAGGGCGACGAGAAGCTCTGGGCCCTTCTTAACGACAAGCTCGACATGTTGAGCGGCACGGGCCAGTTGCCCGAAGCTGTTCGGATCGCTGAAACCGCCGTGGGTCTGGCGCGGCGCGCCTTCCCGCCCGAGCATCCCGGCTATGCTTTGAGTTTGGAGAAGCTGGGTCAATTGCACGACCAAGGCGGCGATCCGGCAGCAGCGAAAGCACCGCTCATCGAAGCGCATCAGCTCCTCGAGACCGCTCGAGCGCGGGACGAGCCCGCCGTTTATCGCTCGGCGCGGCGCCTCGCTTTCCTGTGTGAGAATATCGAAGAAACGGACGCGGCTGTAACGTATTACGAGCAGGCGATCAGAGTCGGCATGGAGCTGGGCGATGTCCCCTACTCCGAGCTCGGGACGATGTTGAATAACATCGCGCTCCTTTACCGCTCTTCCGGCCGGCAAAAGGAAGCGGAGCCGTTTTACCTGCATGCTCTCGAAGTTTACGAAAAGCAACTTGGGCCCGAGCACGCCGATGTGGCATCAGTCTTGAATAATCTCGCCGTCTTCTACACGAATGAACGCCGCTTTGCCGAGGCGGAGAAGATCCACCTGCGCGCTCTCGACCTGCGCGAGAAATTGCTCCCACCGACGCATTCCGATATCGCGCAATCGAAGTGCAATCTCGCGGTGGTTTATCATTCACGCGGGGATTACGCCCGCGCTTCCGAGCTCTACAAAGCGTCGATGCACACCTGGGAAGAGACGGCGAGCAAGCCGCCGGCAGATTACGAAATCGTCGCTTCCAACTACGCGGATCTCTTGCGTGCGCTCGGGAAGGCACGCCAGGCAAGTCAGATCGAGGAGCGGGCTAAAACCCGCCGCCGCGCCTGAGAACGCGCCGGGTTTACGCTTGCGTCAAAACTCCCGGCACGCACTTTAGCAGCCGCTTCGAAAGCACGCTCACGTGGCGGAATGGCAGACGCGTACGGCTCAGGACCGTATGGGGAAACCCGTGGAGGTTCGACTCCTCTCGTGAGCAGAAACGTAGGTGAATCGTGTTCCTTTACAAAATATTTGAGTCATCTCGAACCATCGCTAACCATCCCTAAATCCGCTGATCCGAAGGGATTTAGGAATCTCGCGAAAAGCGGCATTTGAGTCATCTCCGAAACCTGGGCCGAGCATCAGCTCGGGGCAATCGCGCTTTTCTGGTCACAGAGGGGTGCGAGCGCCATGTGGGCGGACCTTCCCGCCGGCCGAGGGATTGCGCATGCCTCCGCGGATCGGGCGGTCGACTTATTCCCTAGCCAGATGCACTCGCCGGTAAATTTTGAGCATGCCATCGCTGCTTGCGTACACTTGATTCCAATTGGATGGGTACATTTCCACAACCGGGGCTACCCATTCGGAGGTGCTTCTCCCATTGATGTTTCGACTGGACGTTTCCAGAAATAAGAACGTGACCGGGACCTGATCCAGCAGCGTCTGTGCTCTTTCCGGGTTTGTTTCAAACGGTGGCATGACCGACTTCAACCCGGTTCTAAGAAATACTAATGGGGGGGACGACGTCGCAACGACCTCCCCTGCCTGCGCGTGCTGACCGAGCCAATCTGATGCCTGGTCTATGGCAAGGTCCGAAGGAAAGTATCCGAACACCCGCTGCCGGATGGTCGCCCCAGCTTGATCCCTATATACAGCATCGACGAGCCAGCTGGTGTGAGCCCTATAGAAAACGGTAGCTTGTTGCGTCAGCAGACAGGTTAGCGGCACAGAGACGGTCAGGTACCTGGTATAGCGCGGCATTCGTAGTAGAACGACCTGCAATCGTTCTTGAACACGGAGCAGGAAGAAGATGAGCCCGGTCAGAAGAAATGGCGTCAGTGGCCAAAGATACCGCGGCAATTGTACAGGCCATGGCACTGTACACACCATGATTATGGTTGCGGCGACGTAAAGAGGCACGACGAAATAACCTTGCGCGACTTGAATTATAAGTCCCGCGACAATAGCCAATCCGAGCGTGCCAAGCGCAAGGTCGAGGGCTCGCGGCCATTTACGCGTGTACTGCCCTGTCCACACAGGCAGCCAGATGTGTCTCTCTGCAGTCGCGGCTTCTGCGAGGGCGACGGGCAAGCGTCGTACGTTTCCGCCGATCCGCTTTAATAAGTCAGTGGCATTTACACGGGCACTTTGGCTAAAAGGGTCCGATAGTAACACGTTTCGGAAGTAACTTACGTTGTAGAATAGGTATGGAGCACGCTGATATTCATACACCGGCACTAGGTAATCTTCTCTAGCCTCAACGTACCGCACATAAGTCTGCCAAGCGCCGATCGCAATTGCTGAAAGCGTGAGCCGCATGAATGCTTGCCTGAGATCCCGCTTCAGGATTGCCTCTCCCACCCAGGCTGCATATAGCGCAACCCCTATCGTGCGAAGGCCAAACGCCGCTGTCGCTAGACAAAAAGAAAGCAACTCCCTTGATCGGGATGATTTGCGGGATGATCTGGTGTTCAGGGAGATGAACACGGCAGTTATCCCCGCATACATAATCTCCGGCATAAGGAGATTTGACATGAAGTAGGCATAAAAACTTAGCAACGTCAGCAGCACGACAGCAAGTGCCGCCATGGTGGGCAGTAGTTGCCTCACAGCAATGTATGTCGCCGTCGTAAATGCCAGATAGGTAAACAGGGCGGTCAGCCGGAGGGCGTATCCCACGAGAGCTGGGTCGTTGGATCCAAGCATGACTTGATGCACTGCGACGAGAATGGGCATCAGCGGCGGATACTGGGTGGCTCTTATTTCCCCTGGCTCGTGCAGCAGCCGATAGCCCTTGCCCTGCGCTATTGACGATCCCAGTATGAAGTAGACACCGGCGTCCGCACGCAAGTCGATAGGGCCAGTCAGCCGGAAAACCCAGCTGCTCATCGCTGTCGCTAAGAGAAGGCCCAGCAGGATTACTTTGAACCGCTTACGCAATTGTCGGCAGAAATTTCTCAACACGCCAGTGTTTCGCGCCTCTACCTGGCCTTGAGTAGTTACCGGCCAGGTCATTGTTTCTGAGATCGCCAAATCCCGGGTCCCGCGCGATCCGCGAGTCGCTCGTCACACCTTTGCGTGACTTGAAGGGCAGGTAGGTGATCGCGCTTCGAGTTAAACGGCGGATCGAGAGAGATCAGGTCGACGGACTTCGTCGCGATGTGCTCCCGCCGCATCTGCAAATTGTCGCCGTGGTAGAGCTGGTTCACTCGACCGCCTGTGTAGCCAAACGGGGAAACGCGAACAAGCGCCGACTGGGACTGAAGATTTAACTCACTCGCTTGCGAGCTGACTTGGAAATCGCGGCGGGCGGCTTTGGGCAGAGTACTCACTGAGGTCAACCCAGCATCTCGTGAGTCTTGTCAACCCCTCCGGCGGACGTTGAAGCCAGACGTGATCGATTTTCCGCGGATCTTCCTCTTGCTCGACCCGGACCGATGCAATCTCGCCCGCGACCGTCACGAAGTGTTCCCGGAATTGGAGCAGCTCTTGAGGAACGCGCTACCGCGCCCCGGCTCCGAGCAATCGCGCTTTTCTGGTTACGGGCGGTATGACCGCCCCGAGAAGGGACGGCTCATCTTTCTGCGAATCGGGAGGCCAATCCGGACGATTTGAGTCATTATTTTGTCCAACCGGAGTCCCGGACGCTTCGAAGCACGCTCACGTGGCGGAATGGCAGACGCGTACGGCTCAGGACCGTATGGGGAAA
>JACCXA010000143.1 GCA_013697365.1 Chthoniobacterales bacterium | reverse complement strand
ATTCCGCGCGCAGAGCGATCATGGGATCGACCCGGCTGGCCCGACTGGCCGGGATCCAGGACGCGAGCAGTGCTATGCCTAGTAACATCGCTGCGAGGCCCAAAAACGTAATCGGATCGGATGTGCTCACGCCGTAGAGCAGACTCTTCATGGCGCGTGCGCCGCCGAAGGCAAGGAGCAAGCCAACCGCGGAACCGATTGTGGCCAGCAGCATCCCCTGCCCCAAAATGAGCCGCCGCACATCGGAAAGCTGCGCGCCCAGCGCCATGCGCAATCCGATCTCGCGCGTCCGCCCGGCCACGACGTGCGACATCACGCCGTAGATTCCTACCGCGGCAAGAATGAGCGCGAGCACGCCAAAACTTCCGAGGGCAACCGCCGCCATACGGGCCGGAAATAATGACACGCCCATGTGCTCCACCAGCGTCTTCGTGTTGTAGATGGAGAGCGAGGGATCAAGCTTTTGCACCTCGCCTTGCAACGCGTGCAGTGCCGCACGCGGATCACCGTGCGTCCGCGCCACCAGGGTCATCGCGCCTTCGTAGTCACGGAAAAACGGCTGGTATACGGCCGGCTTGGGATCTTCACCAAGGCTGTTGTATTTGCCTTCCGGCACGACGCCGATGATCTCCCAAAAGGGACTCTCCGGTCCGCGGAAGTTAAAGCGCTTCCCAATCACGTCTTGGCCGGGATAGAAGCGCCGCGCGAAAGTTTCGTTCACGATCGCGACGCGCGACTCGGTTTTGTCTTCGTCCATGCGAAAATCGCGACCGCGCAGCGGAATGTCCATGACCTCGAAGTAACCGGGAGTGGTCGCAACCGGGATGGCCATCGGCAGATTGCTGGCGCTCGTGAACTCCGCGCCCTCGATGTAAACAGTCGCGGAGTTATAGTTGAGACCGAGCGGCAAAGTGTCCGTCATCGCCACAGCTTTGACTTGCGGCAGTGCGCGCGCGCGCTCCAGCACCTGCAGATTAAAGGCGCGCCCGCGTGGCTCGTCATAGCCTTGCAGGATGACGCTATAGGAAAGCGCCACGGCATTCTCGGGATTGAAGCCAGGGCGGACCTTCTGCGCCGCCTGCAGGCTGCGCACGATCAGTCCTGCGCTAATCAACAGGACAAGCGAAAGTGAGACCTGCACCACGACCAACCCATTGCGCAAGCGGGAACGGCGGAAGCCCGCCATGGAGCTTTCGTCTTTCAGTGCAGGGACGAGCTGCGGCCGCGAGGATTGCAGCGCCGGGATGAGGCTGAAGAGAATGCCGGTCGCGAGGGAAAGGACGAGGGTGAAAGTGAGCACGCGCCAGTCGAGGCGCAGATCGAAAAGAAGCGCGATATCGGTTGGCAATTGAATGCCGCGGACGGCGCGATTGATCGCCGCCGCCAGCAATACGCCCGCGGCGCCGCCCGCAGTTGAGATCAGGACACTTTCGGTCAGCAACTGCCGGACGAGCCGTCCGCGACTGGCACCGACCGCTAGTCGGACCGCGATTTCCTTGCGACGCTCCGTAGCGCGCGCGAGGAGCAGGTTGGCCAGGTTCACGCAGGCCAGGAGTAACACGAGCGCGCCCACCGCGGTCAGCACCCCAGCAAAGGCGAAGACAGAATCGCGGATCTCCGGGAGGAACAATCCCGGCTTCATCAGGCGAACACCGCGGCCGGCGTTCTCCGGATAATCCTGCGCCAATTGCGCGGTTAAAGTTTGCAGCCCGGCTTGCGCTTGCGCCTGGCTCAGGCCGGGTTTGAGGCGACCGACGACGAACATGTTGTCGCTTGTCCGCCGCTCCAGCCAGGTGGCGCCCGGCTCGATCTCCTTCGCCATCATCATCGAGATAAACATCTCCGGGGCGAACGCGACCTCCGTGCCGATGAAGCCTTTCGGAGCGACACCGATGACGGTAAAAGGCCGGCTGTTGAACTGAACCGTCTGACCGATAATTGCGCGGTCGGACCCAAAGCGGCGCTCCCAGCAACCGTGGCTCAGGATTGCGACTGGATGCGAGCCCGGTGTCTGATCTTCCTCTGACAAAAAGGAACGTCCCAGGGCGGGCTTCACGCCGAGAACGTCGAAGTAATTACCCGAGACGAGATAGCCCCAGACACGTTGATTGGCGCCGCCGTGGCTGAGGCTGCTCACGACCACCCGGTAAGCAACGAGGCCCGAAAGAACCGTGTTCCGGTCGCGGTAATCCTTGTAGTTGAGATAAGACTGCAGCGTGATGTCGGCGCCGTTGTGCAGCGTGCCGTAGAGTTCCGTCAGCCGCGCGGGCTCATGCACCGCGAGCGGGCGCAGAAGCACCGTGTCGACGAGGCTGAAGATGGAAGTGTTGGCCCCAATCCCAAGAGCCATCGAGATGACCGCGAGCGCGGCAAAGCCCGGCCTCTTGATGAGCTGGCGAACGCCGTAGCGGATGTCCTGGAAGAGCTTTTCCATATGCCAAGGGCTGGTTGTTGCGCGCGCGGGCGCGGTCGAGCCTCGGGAGTGAGATGCTGCGCAGGCGCGGTTTGGATTCAGATTTTCGCTGAAAGGCGAATTGGACCGCGCGCGCTGAGAGGCGAAACGTCCTTGCCTCCTTGCGAACAGCGGAGCTGTCCCGCATCGACCAGGCGCTGCGCTTCTCGGAGGATGGCCGGCATTAACGGGCGCCAGTTTATGGACAACGCCCGGGCTGCTTCTGACGGGCAAAACGTCTTCTCGCTGCGCTCCATAGCCAGGCGCAACAAGACTTCTGTTATCTTCCTCGGCTCTGCCATCTCAGGCAGGCACGGCAGTTTCGAGGAAGGCGCGCGCCGAAATACGCACTTCCTCTTTGCTGGGCTCGGGACGCGCGAGCCAGGCTTTCGTAATCGTGCGCATGCGCGGATTACGGCCGAACTGTTCCGCGTGTTCATCGATAAAACGCCAGTAGAGATAATTGAAAGGGCACGCATCAGTCCCGGTTTTCTGGTCGGGATCGAAGCGACAACCTTTGCAATAGTTGCTCATCTTCCGGATGTAATTGCTTGTGTCAGCGTACGGCTTCGTCGCCATGTAGCCGCCGTCCGCGTAAAGCGACATGCCGATGACATTAGCTGCCATGACCCAGTCGTAAGCGTCGACGTACATCTCGTTATACCAACGGAGCGCTTCCTGCGGACTGATGCCGGAGATGAGAAAGAAATTCCCGAGCACCATGAGCCGCTGGATGTGGTGATTCCAGCCCAGCTCGAGATTCTGCTTCAGGACATGATGCAGGCAGTTCATCGGCGTCTCGGAGGTGTAAAACCAGGCGGACAGCGGCCGCGTCGCGCCTAACGAGTTCAGCTTTTTGTATTCCGGCCCGCGAAGCCAATAAACGCCGTTGATGAACTCGCGCCAGCCGATCATTTGCCGGACGTAGCCTTCCGCTGAATTGAGTGGCGCGGTGCCGCGTCGGTAAGCCTCGATCGCCGCCTCGACACATTCGCGCGGCGTGAGCAGGCCGAGATTGATCAAGGGCGAAAGAACGGAGTGGAATAGATACGGTTCGCCTTCGGCCATCATGTCTTCATAAACGCCGAAGCTTGGCAGGCGCTCGTCGATGAAGTATCGCAGCCAGCGCAACGCGCCGGCGCGGTCCACCGGCAACCAGAATGCTTCGGCCCGGCCGGGATTCTCCGGGAACTCGCGCGCCAGCGTCGCGATGACCTCACGCGTGAGTTGATCGGGCTTTTCGAGCAACGGCGTGCTTGCTCTCGGAGCTCCGGCACGTTTCCAGGTCGTGTAGGTGGCGCGGTTCTCGGGATCGAAGTTCCACGCTCCTCCCGCGGGCTGGCCGTCTTCTTCCATGAGCCAGCCGAAACGCTTCCGCATCCGGCGATAATGATTCTCCATGAGCAGACGCTTTTGGCCGGAGGCCCATGCCCGGAAGTCGTCCCGCGATTGGAGAAATTGCGCGGTCGGGACGAACTCGACCGGCGTGCGCAATTTCCGCCCAAGCTTGGAAACGGCGTCAGTTTCCGGAAAGGAGTTCGGCTCCGCCAGAACGAGCTTCTCCGGTCTGCGCTGCTCGAGATGTCGTCGCACGCCGTCTTCGAAGGTGCCGGTGCCTTCGATGAGCTGGTAATCAACCTCCCAACCAGCGTTGCGCAGATCCTGCGCGAAGTGCCGCATCGCGCTGTAGACCAGAACAAGCTTCAGCTTGTGGTAACGCAAGGCCGAGCCGCGCGCCTTTGATTCAACCATCAGGACGCGCGACTCCCGCGGGTTTGTCGCGGCAAGCGCCGCGTGCTCCGGAGATAGCTGATCGCCGAGAATCCAGACCGTCTGCATCAAAGGCTTATCGTGTCTGGGTCCCGCGCGGACGCGCCGGGTTGAATCCGTTTGCCGCGCCCACCCGTAGTTCGGTCGGACCTTGCCGCCTATGTTCACAAAGATCGACTACCCGTTTCTCATCGCCACTTTCGTTAGCCTCGTTGCCAGCGTGTCTCTCTGGTTCCTGGTCAATCACGACTACGGCCTCTTTGTCGGCATCTGGGTCCCGAGTATTCTCGGGCTTTGGGTGGGCGTCCGGATTGTGCTTCTCGCCGGAACGGTCGCTCGTCTGCGGAAAGGTTGAGGCGCGATGGACTACATCATCTGCATCTTCCTTTTGGGTCTAATCGTTACCTTCGTTGTCGTGGTCGGGCTTGCGCGCGCGGCGGAGTTCGCTAAGGCCGAATCGGCCGAGAGATTAGAGATTGATGCCGTGCCAAAAGATTGGGACACGGTCCCGGAGAGATCAGGGAAGTGACCCAAATCGCCTAGGCAGCGGTCGTTAACGTGCTGACTTTGGCCACGTAGGCGCGGATATCGCACTTCCGCTCCAGCCCGGCCGCGTTCATGTAGCGCACCTTGCCGAAGACTGGACGCTCGAACCACGGGCGATCGTGCTGGCCGAAAACCCAACCGATATTCGCGAAGGAGTTTGCGTCGCGGCCATCGAGAAAGAATTTGTTGTTGATCGCGAGCGCTGTGGCATGCGCTTCTTCCGGCGTAGGGCTCCACTCCAGGATCTTCTTTCCCCAATACATGCGCATGTGGTTGTGCATGTAGCCGGTGAACCGCATCTCGTTCATAGCCGCATTCCAATACGGGTCGTGCGTCGCCGCGGTCTCGAGTTGCTCACGGGAATAAAGATAGGGCCTCGGATCCGCAGCGTGCTCAGCCAGCGTTTTACGCGACCAATCGGGGAGAGATTCGTAACTCTCGTAGTTCTCGGTGAACTCGACCCAGTTCATAGAGAGCTCGCGTCGCACGAGCAGCTCGTCGATGAAGCTCGCGATGTTCTCCGCGTTGCCGTTGGCCTGCCGGCGCGCTTCGAGCGCGAGCCAGAGAGGCGAGATCTGACCAAAATGCAGATACTTGCTTATGTGCGAAACGTTGTTGGTCTGCGGCTGGTTGCGCGTCGCTTTGTAATCAGGAAGGAGTTCAGAGCAGAAACGCCGGAAGATCTTCTCTGCCGCGACTGTTCCGCCGTGGAAATGCTCAGTCACCGCGGCGACAGACCGATCGACCTTAAGTTTTCGCACCACGCCTTCGGGATCGCGCCAGTTCAGTCCGCGTGAGGCCAGATCGAGACTTTTCTTTTGGACAATCAGGCGTGGGACTTTGTGAAGATGCTCAGGCCAAAGTCGCGTCAATTTTGGCCGCAGAGTGCGCGCTGCGAACTCGCGTTTCTCCGACGCGAGATGAACCGGCACAACGACGTCGCTCTCGACTTCTAGAACGGGGCAATGCGCTTCGGCCGCGACTTGCTTCCGCCATCTCTTTTGAGAAGTGAGATAGCCGCGGTCGCAAACGAGGAGCGACGCCTTTTTGCTAATCTTAAGCGCCACCTCTGCCGGATCGCCCCGCTCCAGAACGAAAGTAATTCCGCGCTGCGCGAGCGCTTCCCCGACGTCGCGCAGCCCTTCGAGCATAAAGGTATAATGCCGGAGATTTGCCTCCGGATAGTCATCCATCAGGCCAAAACAAACCAGGAGCGGCTGCCCCAGTTCGTTCGCGCGGCCGATCGCATATTCCAAAGCATGGTTCCAAGTCGCACGCTGCGATTGTTGCATCCAATAAAGGACGTAAGCGCCCCGCGCAGAGTCGCATTGATTCAACGACGAGACGCGACCTGAATGGATTTGGTCGGCATGCACGACAAAGAATCTTCGCAGCTGCGGCGCAACCGGACGCCGGGCAGTACAACGAAACGGTCGGGCTGATGGGCCCGGCCCTCGTTAAATTGCCAGTAGCTCGGATCGGAACTTCCGGCGCTGTTCGTTACTTCGTCGTTCCTGAATTTGATGCCGTTCGGGAAGAAGCCGCCGCTCGCGGCGTCGGGCGCGAAGTAAACGATCTTCAAGACCTGCCGTGCAGTGCGTGCGAAGACCAGCCCATTCCCATCCGGTGGGCACCAGATTCGCCTGACCATTCAGGCTGATCCCTTGATCGATGTCTCCAAGACCATCAAGCGCATCCCGCAAACCTGAAATCTTTTGTGTCTGGACGTTAGCGTCGAGGGCGTAAAGGACCGGCACGTCCGCCGATCAGGCGCGGGTAAGTTCTCCGCGCTGCAAGGTCAGGATATAGAAGATGGTTCCGACAGCGCCGATCGCGGCAGCGCCGATAAAATTCACCTGGGGGCCAAACTGCCAAAGAGCGGCGCCGAGCAGGGCCGCGCCGCTCACGAGCAGATCGCGGATCAAATAATAAGTGCCAACCATCTGGCCCCGGCGGCGCGGGTCGCTGCAGCCGATGATGAGAGCCTTGCGGGCGGCGTCTCCGAATTCTTTCAAGCCGCGAATGGCAAAGGCGAATAGAAGCATCGGAAAGGTGTGGGAATAAAGAAGGAGGAGTGGGAACAGAGTGAAAAAGACGAACGTGGCGATGACGAAGGGCTCCCGGCCATACTTGTCGGCAAAGTGGGAGGCCGGGATGATGCAGAGGGTGGCGGCCATCATCTCGACCGTGGTCAGAACGCCGAACTGTTTCGCGCTTAAACCGAGGTTATCCATGGCGTAGATGACGACCCACGCGAATGGGATGCGCTCGCAAAAACGGACGAGGATGTCGCTCAGCAGGAGCCGCCGCATCGGCGCGTTGAACTCGCGCACACTGCGCCAGAAACTCCAGCGATCGGCGCGGTCGATAGTCTGGGTAGGAGCGTCCCGCAGCTGGCGTTGCACGAAGATGGTAAGAAAGGAAAGCACGATCGAGATGGCCAGCCCGATGCGGACGCCGGTGACGATGCCGTAACGGTCGATGAGAATTCCGCCGATGAAGGGCGCAACCATGATCGGGAGGCGTTTGATGACCGCTTGGACGCCGATGCCCGTCGCGTGCCGATTCGAGGCAAGCGACGCGCCGATGAGTGAAAAGGAAGCGGGGAGCGAAAAGCACGTCCAGGAAAGGAACAGGAACATGCCGGCGATGACGGCTCCCCAATGCGGGAGCAAGAGCACGAGCGAGTAGCCCACAATGGAGAAAATATTGAAGGCGACGAAGGCGTTCCGATGTCCCCAGCGATCAACCAGAATCCCGCCGGGGTAGGCGTAAACCGCGCCGAGGAAATTTCGCAGAGCGTCAAAGAGTCCGATGACGAAAACAGTCGCGCCGAGAGCGGCGAGATACTTCGGGACGAAGCGCATCCACAACTCCTCCCCAGCGCCGATCACGAAGGTCGCGATCAGCAGGATGACGAGGTTGCGTTTGAGGCCGAAAAACTCGGCGATGCGCTGGGTCCAGCTCACGGCTGTCACGAAATTCAGTAAACATGACCGCCCTCAAACTCCAAGGCCCGACACAAGGCAGCGGCCATGGCGGGCGACTGAGAGCGCGAGGCGCGAGACAAGATCTGCCGACTGAGCCGAACCGAACCGCGACTTCAGGCGGCGGCGGCTACGGAGGTCCTGCCTGCGCGAAGTCGGATCTCTTCGACAACATCTTCCGCGAAAAATTCGAGGAGGCGCTGCTCGCGGGCGGTCAGACGGCGCGGCTTGATGTCGAGGAGGCAAAGCGAACCAATGGCGCGATGATTTACACGAAGCGGGACCCCCGCATAAAAGCGCACGCCGCGTTCTTTCAGGAGCGCATTGTTCGCAAAGCGGCGATCGCGCGCAATGTCTTCGACCGTGAGCGGTTGATCACTGGCGACGACGTGCCCACAAACAGATGCAGCGCGCGAGGTCGCGCGGGTCTGCGCCAGGTCCTGCGGCAAGCCGGTGGCTGATTTGATCCATTGGCGATCGCGATCGATGAAATTGA
>JACCXA010000226.1 GCA_013697365.1 Chthoniobacterales bacterium | reverse complement strand
CTGGAAGAATGGTCGGGGTGCCTGCGTGAAGCGAGTGCCCGCGCCCGCGAGCGCATTCTCACCCTCGAGACCCTGGCCCGCCAAAGCGATGAATTGGCCGCGATGGATTTCACCTTCTTGTTTGATCTTTCGCGCGAGTTGTTCTCGATCGGGTTCAACGTCACCGAAGGCCGTCGGGACGTCAGTTTTTACGACCTGCTTGCTTCGGAAGCGCGGCTTTGCAGCTACGTCACAATCGCCCAGGGGCAGGTGCCGCAGGATCACTGGTTCTCGCTCGGCCGTTTGCTCGTCGCTCCGCGTGGGGAGCCGATTCTGGTCTCCTGGAGCGGGTCGATGTTTGAATATCTGATGCCGCTCCTCGTCATGCCGAACTATGGCAACACCTTGCTCGATCATGCTTGCAAGGCGGCCGTCCAGCAACAGATCGAATATGGCAACGCGCGCGACGTTCCGTGGGGTATCTCTGAATCCGGTTATAGCCGAACCGACTTGCATCAGAACTATCAATACCGCGCGTTTGGCGTTCCAGGGTTGGGTTTAAAACGCGGCTTGGCAGAGGATTTGGTGATCGCGCCATACGCGAGCGCGATGGCGCTGATGGTCGCCCCGCGGGAAGCGTGTGAAAATCTGCAACGGCTCTCGGCCGAGGGACGCGAAGGCGCTTACGGTTTCTATGAAGCGATCGACTACACGCCGTCGCGATTGCCGCCGGATGTGTCGAGCGTCACCGTCGGATCTTTTATGGCGCATCACCAAGGGATGAGCCTGCTCGCGCTGGTCTATTTGTTACGCGACCTCCCGATGCAGAGGCGTTTCCTCTCGCGTCCGCTGCTCAAGGCGGCCGATCTATTGTTGCAAGAACGCCTTCCCAAAACCGAGGCGAACGTTCTCCCCGAAGATTTGCCCCTGGAGGAATCCCGACCGGAGCACGGCAATGGAGAGGGCGTCATGCGGGTGCTCACGAACCCGAATTCGCAGACGCCGGATGTTCACCTCTTGTCCAACGGTCGCTACCACGTCGCGATCAGCAGCGCGGGCGGCGGTTACAGTCGCTGGCGCGAGCTGGCCGTGACCCGCTGGCGCGAGGACGCGACGCGCGATTCCTGGGGGACGTTTGTTTATCTGCGCGATGTGGCGACGGGAGAGTTTTGGTCGACCGCTTACCAACCGACACTGCGCGCGACGAAGGGCTACGAGGCCATCTTCACGCAGGCGCGAGCCGAGTTTCGGCAGCGGCAGGCAGGTTTTGAAATTCACACCGAGCTCTGTGTTTCGCCGGAGGACGATGTGGAACTGCGTCGCACTACGGTCACCAACCATTCGACCACTGCGCGCACGATTGAACTGACCAGTTACGCGGAAGTGGTGCTCGCAACTCAGGCCGCGGATGAAGCGCATCCAGCCTTCAGTAATCTGTTTGTGCAAACCGAATTCTTGCGCCCTTCGTCCGCCATTCTCTGCACCCGCCGCGCGCGCTCGGAAGAAGAAAAGCCGCCCTGGCTGCTGCATCTGATGGCGGGTCAGGGCGGCGTGCAGGGTGAGGTCTCTTGCGAAACGGACCGCCTCAAGTTTATCGGCAGAGGCCGCTCCCTGGCTGACCCCGCGGCCATGCAGAAGGCTGCTCCGCTCTCGGACTCGGCTGGCTCTGTTCTCGATCCCATCATCTCGCTCCGGCGCACCGTGACTCTGGAACCGAATGAAACCGCCGTCCTGGACTTCGTCATCGGGGTGACCGAAAGCCGGGAGAGCGCTCTCGCGTTGGTGGAGAAATATCAGCACTCGCGCATGACCGACCGCGCGCTTGATCTGGCCTGGACGCACAGCCAGGTGACCTTGCGCCAGCTCGATGCCACGGAAGCGGAAGCTCAACTCTATGCCCGCCTCGCCGGCGCAATCATTTATGCCGACCCCGCGCGCCGCGCCACCCCCGGCGTGCTGCTCGGGAATCGGCGGGGGCAAAGCGGCCTCTGGACCTACGGCATTTCGGGTGACACCGCGCTCGTCTTGCTTCGCATCACCGACACGGAAAAGATCGAGATAGTGCGTCAGCTTATTCAGGCGCACTCGTATTGGCGCGCGAAAGGCCTGGTCGTTGAGCTCGTCATTCTAAACGAAGACGTTTCGGTTTATCGGCAGTCCCTCCATGACCAAATCAGCAACCTGATTGCGGCTGGCACTGCCGCACCAATGCTGGACAAACCAGGCGGCATTTTCGTCCGGCGTCTCGAACAAATTCCAAATGACGACCGTGTGCTCCTGCAATCCGCAGCGCGCATCGTCCTCGATGATGAACACGGTTCGCTCGCGGAACAATTGGAACAGCGCAGCGTTCTGGAACCGTTGGTTCCGGCGCTGGCGCCCACCCGTCTTGCGGTCGTCGATGCGTCCACGCCGCCGCCCGCACGAGAGTTGATCTATCAAAACGGGTTCGGCGGTTTTACGCGCGATGGCCACGAGTATGTCATCACTCTCGCGCCCGGTCAGGTCACTCCGGCGCCGTGGGTCAATGTGCTTGCGAATCCGTCTTTCGGAACGGTCGTTTCAGAAAGCGGCGGCGCTTACACTTGGGCGGAGAACGCTCACGAATTTCGTCTCACTCCCTGGCACAACGATCCGTTCAGGACACCACTGGGGAAGCCTTCTACATTCGCGACGAGGAGACAGGGGAGGTGTGGTCGCCAGCGCCCTGGCCCGCGCGGGGCGCAACGCCGTATGTCATCCGGCACGGGTTTGGTTACACCGTCTTCGAGCACTTCGAGCATGGCATCGTCTCCGAGTTGTGGGTTTATGTGGCGATGGACGCGCCGGTCAAGCTGACCAATTTGAAATTGCGCAACGCCTCGGGCGGTCTGCGTCGCTTGTCCGTGACCGGCTACTGCGAATGGGTCCTGGGTGATTTGCGGCACAAGACTTTGCTCAACGTGCAAACCGAGGTGGACCTCAAAACCGGCGCGTTACTGGCGCGCAATTTCTACAACATCGAATTCCCGGATCGCATCGTCTTCCTCGATGTGAACGACCCCAGCCGCACCCTGACCGGAAACCGGAAAGAATTCCTGGGACGGAACGGAAGCCTGGCGCAGCCCGCGGCGTTGAAACGGGCCCGGCTTTCCGGCAAAGTCGGCGCGGGCCTGGATCCTTGCGGCGCGGTCCAGGTCGCCTTCGATCTGGCTGACGGGCAGGAACGAGAAACAAGTTTCCGCCTCGGAGTCGGTCGCAACTCAGGGGAGGTGCAGCAGCTAATTCATCGCTTTCGCCGCGCGGACGCCAGTGCGGTGGCGCTCGCTGCAGTCCACCAATTCTGGAACCGCACCCTCGGCGCGGTGAACGTGGATACGCCCGATCCGGCTGTGAACGTAATGGCGAACGGCTGGCTCTTGTATCAAACCCTGAGCTGCCGCATTTGGGGTCGGACGGGATTCTATCAATCCGGCGGCGCCTACGGATTCCGCGATCAACTGCAGGATGTGATGGCGCTGGTGCACGCCGAGCCCGCGCTCACGCGCGAGCATTTGCTCCGCGCTGCTGCGCACCAATTCCGCGAAG
>JACCXA010000222.1 GCA_013697365.1 Chthoniobacterales bacterium | reverse complement strand
GGCCAACTCTACGGCTATCGCGTCTACGGCCCGTACGATCCGGAACGCGGGATGCGCTTCAATAGTTCCAAGCTGCTGATCGACCCGTATGCCAAAGCCATCGCCGGGCAGATCAATTGGGCGGACGAGATGTCCGGCTATGTCGTCGGAGCGGAGGCCGGGGATTTGACGCGCGATTTTCGTGATGACGCGTGGGGGATGCCAAAGGCGGCCGTGATTGATAATTCATTCGATTGGGGCACCGAGAAGCGCATCGGCCGGCCCCTGAATCAGTCGATCATCTATGAAGTGCACGTGAAGGGTTTCACGCACTTGTGTCCCGGAGTGCCGGAGGAGTTGCGCGGGACCTACGCCGGACTCGGGAGCGCAGCGGCCATCAAATATCTGACAGAGCTGGGCGTGAGCGCGGTCGAGTTGCTCCCGGTCCATTCGTTCGTCAATGACAAGGCCCTGGTCGACAAGGGACTGACGAATTACTGGGGCTACAACTCCATCGGATTCTTTGCGCCCGAGGCAAAATATTCAAGCACCGGCGCCCTCGGTGGCCAGGTCTCCGAGTTCAAAGGCATGGTGCGAAACCTCCACGCGGCCGGCATCGAAGTAATCCTCGACGTCGTCTACAATCACACCGGAGAAGGGAGCCACCTGGGGCCCACGCTCAGTTTTCGCGGCGTTGATAATGCGGCCTACTACCGGCTCTCTCCGGAAGATCCGCGTTTTTACATGGATTTCACCGGCACCGGGAACACCTTCAACCTGTTGCATTCGCGCACACTCCAACTCGTCATGGACAGCCTGCGCTACTGGGTCAACGACATGCATGTCGATGGTTTTCGCTTCGACCTCGCGTCGACGCTCGCGCGCGACCACCAGGGCGTGAACAAGCTCCACGCCTTCTTTGAAATTATTCACCAGGATCCTGTCCTCTCGCAGACGAAGCTAATCGCGGAGCCCTGGGACGTAGGCGCAGGCGGCTATCAGGTGGGGAATTTTCCGGTGCTTTGGGCTGAATGGAACGGGAAGTATCGCGACGCTGTCCGCAGCTTTTGGAAAGGTGACGAGGGCCGCATGGGCGAGATCGCCTATCGGCTCACGGGCAGCCCTGATTTGTATCAACACAACGGCCGGCGCCCGTATGCAAGCATCAACTTCGTCACCGCCCACGACGGCTTCACGCTGAACGATCTCGTCAGCTACAACGACAAGCACAACGAAGCCAACGGCGAGAACAACAACGACGGCGACAACAACAATCACTCCTGGAACCATGGCGTAGAAGGCCCGACGGATGACCCGGACGTGAGCGCGCTGCGGAGGCGGCAACGGCGTAACTTGTTGACGACGCTTCTCCTCTCCCAAGGGGTTCCCATGATCTGCGCGGGCGACGAATGGGGCCGCACCCAGAACGGCAACAACAACGCCTATTGCCAGGATAACGAGCTGAGCTGGTTGAAATGGAAGTATGACGAAGGCGGGACGCGGCTGCTCGAGTTCACGAAGAAGCTGATCCAGTTCCGCCACGAACATCCGGTCTTCCGGCGGCCAAAATTCTTCCAGGGCCGGCGGATTCGCGGTTCCGAGATCAAGGATGTGATGTGGTTCAACCCAGGCGGCAACGAGATGAGCGACGAGGAATGGTCGTCGCCTTTCGGGCGCTGCCTGGGAATGCTCCTGAGCGGCGATACGATCGATGTGCTGAGCTTTGAAGGTGAACCTATTCGGGATCAAACCTTTCTCCTCCTGATCAATGCGCATCACGAAACCATTCCGTTTGTCCTGCCGGGCGAGGAACATCTGGAATGGCGGCTGGTGCTGGACACCGTGGCCGAAGAGGGGTTCGTGCAGGATGGCGCGAGATACGCCTCCGGTGATGACTTCGAAGTGGAAGGCCGCGCGACCAAGCTCCTCTGTTTGACCGCGGGCTCGCAGGCGAAAGCGCGTCACGAATCCTGGAAGAAACGGCAGGTGGAAGTCCCGCGGAGTGAGCGGACCGTCACGACTGCCAAGGTCCCGGCGCGCACCCGGAAAAAGAAGGCAACCGCATCGCGGGATTCGTGATCAAGGCAGCTATCATCGATCTCGATGGTACGCTCGTTGATTCCAACGACCTGCACGCCGAGGCGTGGCAGAAGACTTTTCTGCACTACGGCCGGGAGGTTCCATATCGAGAACTCCGGCAACAAATCGGTAAGGGCGGCGATCAGTATCTGCCGGTTTTTTGGAGCGCGGCCGAGTTGCGAAAGATGGGAGCGGAAATGGAAGAGTTCCGCGGCAAACTTTTCCGGAGCGAGTATCTGGAGCACGTCCGACCCTTCCCGAAAGTGAAAGAGCTGCTTGAACGCCTGCGTGATGATGGCAAGCGCATCGCTCTCGCTTCCTCGGGCAATGCGGACGAAGTCGAGCATTACGTGAACCTGGCGGGGCTCGGGGGTCTGGTCGAGGCGCGGACAACGAAGAGCGACGTGGAGCACTCGAAACCGAGCCCGGATGTGTTCACGAGCGCGCTTCATCTGCTCCAGGTGCAGGCGGACGAAGCCATCGTGATCGGCGACACTCCATTCGATGTGCAAGCCGCGAAGAAGATCGAATTGCGGACGATTGCCTTGCTCTGTGGCGGGTTCAGCGAAGATGAATTGCGCGCGTCTGGTGCCATCGCCATCTTCCGCGATCCGGCTGATTTACTGGAGCGTTATCTCCGTTCGCCCCTGCCGGGATAAAATGCGCGCCTCGATGAAGCGGACGCTCGTGAGCCGCGCCCTTTTCGCCGCCCCAGTTGGATCAGCGCACTCCGCCCCTGAAAAACGATTCACTTCGCATCGAAAGAAGACGATAGACGACCACTCCAGAATGACGACACCGACCTCACTCATTATTGTCACAGACCGCGGAGGCCTGAAGGCTTACCGGGTCAACGAGACCCCCACTCGCGGCGCTGCGTTGGAGCTGGTGCAAGCCTTCGAAACAACTGACGCGCACGGTCGTTATCAGGATAAAGTTTCCGACCAGGCCGGGAGTTTTCCAGTCAACACTGGTGCCAACACGGCTGGTGGCGGGCGCCACCAAAATGCCATCGCCGAGCGGCAGGGAATGGAAGCGGAAAACGACCGCCGCATCTTCAAGCAGCTCGCGGAGAGCATCTCGGAGGTGGTGAAACGCGATGGAAAAGAGGGCTGGTCGTTTGCGGCTCCGGCGTCGATACACTCAGCAGTTGTCGACCTGCTGCCCGCGGAGGTGCGCGATTGCATCGTGGAGCATGTAAAGTCCGATTTGGTTAAGATTGAGCTCGCCGATCTCCGGCAACATTTTCGCTCGCTGCAGCCGGTTTGATCCTGAGGGAGCGGATGCAATTGCCCATCGAGATATCCTATCGCGGCGTGCAGAAATCCGCCGAGATCGACGATCTGATTCGCGCGAAGGCCACGCGGCTCGACCGTTTTTGCGACCACATCAGCCGCTGCAGTATCGCGATCGAACAGCCGAATCATCAGCAGCGTTCTGGCAACCCGTTTCGCGTCCGGGTCGACGTGACGGTTCCGCCCGGGCATGAGCTGGTCGCCGATGAAAAGCAGACCGAGCACGAGATGCACGAGCCGTTAACGAAGATCATCAACGATGCCTTTAAGACGATGGAGCGGCAGTTGAAGGACCTGGTCGAGCGGCAACGACATGAGGTAAAAACTCATGCCGAACCGCGCGCTCTCATCACAAAGCTTTTCGCGGATTACGGTTTCATCACCGATGGCGGCGGCGTCGACATTTATTTCCACCGCAACGCCCTCCTCGGGACCGACTTTGCTGCGTTGAAGATCGGGTCGGAAGTGCGCTTCGATCTTTCGCACGGAGAGATGGGTCCGCAGGCCAGTACCGTGCATGTGGTCAGCACCGGCGGCTCCAAGTTATAGCAGGCCTTTGCGCACGTGCGCTATTCGTAGCGCAGGGAAGTGACTGGGTTGACCCGCGTGGCGCGTCTCGCTGGCAAGTAGCTTGCGAGCAGGGCGACGCTCAAGAGGGAAAGCGGCACGAAGAGGAAGACGGTCAGATCGTGGGTGGTGATGCCGAAAAGCAGACCGGCGAGGAAGCGCGAAAGGAAAAGGGCAGCTAGCATTCCTGCGGCCACCCCCGCGCTCGTTAGTTTTAGCGTGCGGCCGAGCACGAGCCCGAGGATGTTCCCGCGGGTCGCGCCGAGCGCGATGCGAATACCGATTTCCTTGTAGCGCTGCGTCACGAGGTAGGCGATCACGCCGTAGATTCCAAGGCAGGCCAGCACGACCGCAAAGGCCGAGACGATGCCAATCAGCCAGGTGCGGAAACGCGGCTGCGCGATCGAATCATCGATGAGCGCCTCCATCGTGTTCACGCGCACAACGAGAGCGGGATCGAGGCGACGCAGCGTGGCGCGGAGCGCCGGCGCCACGAGCGCAGGATTTGCCGCGCGCACGACAAAATTTAAGTCGCGACCGACAAACTGCATCGCCGTGGCGGGCACCTGCGGATAGGGCACGTAGATTTCCGCATCGGGCTGCGCGTCGAGACGCGTGTGCTGGATGTTACCGCACACGCCGACAATTGAGAGCCAATCGCGCCCGTATCGCAGGCGCTGGCCGATTGGGCTTTCATTAGGCCAGTGGCGGTCGGCGAAGAGCTGGTTAATGATCGCCACGCCGGGAGCGTTCTCTTTGTCGTCCTCGGTGAATTCGCGCCCTTCTTGCAAGGGAATCGCGAGCGTCCCGAAGTAACCGGGGCTGACCGGCCGGATTTGCGCACTGGTCTCGACACCGGGGGGAGAGGGTTGACCCTCCACGGCGTAACTGTTGCCCCACCCATTGCCGCCGAAGGGGAGGTGCGTGACAACGCCTGCCGAGTTGACGCCAGGAAGTGTGCGAATGGTCGATAATGCTTCGCGATAAAAGCGGATCATCGCCGGCGCATCTGCGTAACGATCTTTCATCAGCACGGCGTCGGCGGTCACAACGTTTTCGGCGCGAAAGCCGGGGTCGGCATGCACGAGCGCAACGAAGCTGCGCATCAGGAGTCCGCAGCCAATGAGGAGCAGACAGGCGAGAGCAACCTCGGCGAAGACCAGCGCGTAACGCGTCCGTTCTCCCCCAGCGTCGGTTGCTCGCGTATTGCCTTTGAGTGCCGTCTGGAAACTGGTGCGCGAGGCCGTGAGAGCGGGCGCGAGCCCGAACAGAATCGCGGAAGCTCCCGTAACAAAGATTGCGAACGCGAGCGCGGAGGCATCCAGACGCGCGTGCAAAAGCTCGGGGAGGTTGCCCGCGGTAAAATGCTTGAGCAGATCAAGGCCCCAGATCGCGATGCCAAGGCCAAGCGCCCCGCCCATGCCCGCGAGCAAGACCGCTTCCGTCAGCAACTGCGCGACCAGCCGCCGCCGGCTTGCGCCCAGCGCGCTGCGGATCGCCATTTCACTCTGGCGTGCGCTGCCTCGCGCCAGCATCAGGTTGGCGACGTTTGCGCAAGCGATCAGTAGCAGAAAGACAACCGCTGCGAGCAACACGAGCAGCGGCCGCCGCAGTTCGCCAGCGAGCATCTCTTTCAGACTAACGGCGTAGAAGCGGCGAACAGTGTCGTCATCGGGTGCATTTACCCGCGTGCCGAGGACGTCGATCTCGGCCTGAAGACGTCCCGCGGTCACATTTTCCTTCAGCCGACCGACGACTCGCAGCATGTGCGCGTCGACGTGCTGCTGGAAGATCGGCCCCTCCAAGGCGGCGGGCACCCAAAGTTTCGTTTCCCGATCCGGAAACGTGAAGCTCTCGGGCATGACCCCGACGATGGTGTAGGGCTCGCCGTTCATGACCACGGCCTGGCCGAGCACATCGTCGCGCATGCCGAACTTGTCCCGCCAGAGCACATGACTAAGGATGACCGAGCGGTCTCGGCCGACCTCGCTCTCCGATGCAAGAAAGGCGCGACCAAGCGCAGGATTGACGCGCATGGTTTGAAAAAAAGAAGCAGTGACCTGCCGGCCGATCGCAAGCTCCGGCTCCCCTAGGCCTGAGATGGTGAAGCCGTTGCCCGTGTAAGCCGAAAACGTCTCGAAGAGTTGCGTCTCTTTTTCCCAGATCTTGAACTCGCGCGTCGAAAAAGTGACGCGCTTCTCTTGCGGCAAATCCTGCCAGAGCATAACGAGGCGATCGGCCTGCGGGAACGGCGGGCCGTTTAGCAGGACCGAGTTCACGATCGTAAACATCAACGCGGTGCTGCCGATCCCGAGCGCGAGCACCAGCACGACCGTAAGGGAGAAGACTGGCGACTTGCGCAGGGAGCGAAGGGCAAACCGGAGGTCCTGCCAGCGAGTCTCCAGGAAATATCCCATCCGGACTTCGCGCACCTGTTCCTTTACCTGCTCAGCGCCTCCGAGTTCGATCAAGGCCGCGCGACGCGCGTCGGCCTCGGCCAGGCCATCCTTCATCTTGGCGCGCGTCAGGAGGTCGACGTAGGAGCGGACCTCCTCGGACAACTCGCGCTCGACTTCGCCTTTGCGGCTGACGTTACGCACCAGGCTCAAGACTCGCGAAAGCAGCGGCATGATGTCTCTCCCGCGCCCTATTCGTACCTGAGCGCGATCACTGGATTTACGCGCGTGGCCTTGCGGGCCGGGATGTAATTGGCCACGAGGGCGACCACAATGAGTAACGCTGAGACCACGATGAAGGTGAACGCGTCTGTCGCGCCGACGCCGAACAGGAAGCCTGCATCACACGGGTGAGACCCCACGACGCGACAATGCCGATCCCGATGCCGATCAAGGTGAGCAGCATTCCGTTTCCGACCACAAGCCGCATGATGTCGGCGCGTGTTGCGCCCAAAGCCATGCGAATCCCGACCTCATGAGTGCGCTGCGTGGCGGAGTAATTCATCACGCCGTAGAGCCCGACAGATGCGAGCATGAGCGCTACTGCGGCGAAGATTGTAAGCAGCAAAGTGT
>JACCXA010000221.1 GCA_013697365.1 Chthoniobacterales bacterium | reverse complement strand
GCTATCGCCGAGCGCGCGGCAAAGGCGGTCCAGTTCGGCACGTGTGCATCGCGCCCGGACTAGTGCACTCCAGGCATGCGCGCGCTCGAGCGGCGGCCGCAGCCCCACCACATGGAGCACACTTGGTCCCGGCGCGAAGGCAGCGTCGAACGCCATCGCGACGTTTGGTTTCGGCGCGGTGTAGAACTTCCGATCACCCCATCCGATTTCCAGGTAGGGATAACCGGCAAAGGTCCGCTCTGTGACCCCGGGAGGCCACGCGCCGCTGGGAATTTGCGTCCGCGCCACCACGATGCTGGTATGCCACCCGTGGCTGCCGACATAGAACGCGCGCTCGTCTTTTCCCACGCGGCGACGGTCGCTTGCCGCCATCGCGCCCTGGACCGCAGACAGGAGGGAGAAGCCAACGAGGATCAGCAAAAATCGCGCAAGGGAACGCATGATGTCGGAGCAATTCGGCTCGGTAGGAGATGACGACCGCGTTTGCCTAGGAAGAATCGAGATCCTGCCCCACCACTTTTCCATCCCGCATCTCAATGCGGCGCGAGGCGACGCGCGCTACCTCAGCGCTGTGGGTGACAACAACGAGCGTGGCCAATCTTTCCTTCCCGATGCGCGCCAGAACGCCCGTGACCATCTCGGCTGATTTTGAATCGAGATTGCCGGTCGGCTCGTCCGCGATGACGAGCGAGGGCCGATGAATCAAGGCACGCGCAATCGCCGTTCGTTGTTGCTCTCCGCCACTCAGTTGATGCACGAAATGCCGGGCGCGGTCGTCCATTCCCACCAATTTCAGCAGTTCGCCAGCGCGCGCTTCGCTTTCCGCATGGGAGACGCCTTGCAGGAGCAATGGAAAGCTGACGTTCTCCAGCACGTTCATCGTCGGCAGCAGGTTAAAGAATTGAAAGACGAGGCCAAGGCGCCGTCTGCGATAGTCGGTTAGGGCGTCGTCGTCGGCGTCGTGCAAGGAAAGGCCATCAATGACGATGGTCCCGCTCGTCGGAGTATCGAGGCCGGCCAGCAGATGCATGAGTGTGCTCTTCCCGCATCCGCTCGGTCCGGTGACGGCGATGAACTCACCGCGCGCGATCTCGAGCGAGACATCTTCCACCGCATGCACCGTGCGGTCGCCGCTCTTATAATGTCGGGTGACGTTGCGCAGCGAAATCAAGCCTGCCTTATCCGCCAAGCCGATGGAGGGCGCAAACCGCGCGCACGCTTTCCGGATTGTGGCGGAAACGGCCGACTATGTGGTGGTCGATAAGCCGGCTTTTCTGCTTGTCCACCCGACGAAGCCGGACGGGCCGCGTACTCTCTGGAGTGAGCTGCGAAACCTTCTCGCGTTCGAGCTCGCGAATGGCGGACAGGTATCGATCGTAAACCGTCTCGACCGCGAAACCAGTGGCCTGGTTCTGGTGGCGAAGACGGCTGCGTTTGCCCGCGAGTCGGGTTTCCTGATGCAACAAAAACGGATAGCGAAGGAATATCTCGCGCTTGTCTGGGGCTGGCCGGAATGGGAAGAGACGACGGTTGAGGCGCCGCTTGCGCGACAGGGCGCGCACGGGCCTTCAGCGATTTACTTGAAACAGGCAATCCGCGACGAAGGCTTAGCAGCAATGACGGAATTCCGCGTAGCGCAACGCTTCGAGCGCGCGACCAGTGCCGGAAAAGAGTTCACCCTGGTTCATGCGGTTCCGCTGACGGGTCGGACTCATCAGATCCGTGTGCACCTCGCCTCGCTCGGTCACCCAATCGTAGGCGATAAGATTTATGGGCCGGACGAGCAGCTCTACCTTCAGTTCATCGAGACTGGCTGGACGCGGGAGCTTGAAGCTTCGTTGCTCTTGCCAAGGCACGCGCTCCACGCTTCGCGTTTGGCGATCGGCGGCATCGGTGAATGGGCCAGTCCGCTGCCGGAGGATCTGGCGGAATGGAAAGGCGACACTTCTGTCGCCTCTCGGTGACTCGCGAGGAGTATCGTCGCTCCGGTTAATCCGCCATTTTCGCTGTGACGTCCGCAAAGCGGATCATCTTGCCGGCGAAGTTGTGCTCCGTTGCGAGCTTCAGTCCGCCGAAGTCCTGATAATTCTCCCACGTTCCATGCATCACGTTGTCCGCTTTTGGAAGGTAGTCCCAGGCGCGGACAAGCTTGGTCTGCGAATCGATGTAGAGAAGGTATTGATCGCCCGGGGTTAGGCCCACTCCGGCGAAGGTCAGGCGCAACGTCTCACATTGCGCCCCTTCGCTTTCTTTCACGCCTTCGTAGGTAAGCGTGACACCCGGATCCAGAACCTTCAGCGGCGCCAGCAGCCAGTAGGCATCATTCACCCAACGCGCGTAGGCCGACTTGCCGAGCTCGTCCTGCGCCGGCGAAGCCAGGTTCACCGTCGCTTCTTTGTCCTTCCACTTCACGTGATCAGTGCCGGCTCCGAGATCCCATCGGTGTTCCGCAGCCGCGATCTGCTGGCCATCCTGCTCCACAATGAAAGTGAAGTGGAGTTCCTTCACCTTATTCCAGTTCTCGCCGCCGCTCGCTTTCCAGACCTCGGTCGCGAGTTGCCGCGCCTTCGCATTGCCCTCGTCAGCGGCGGGCAAATGAGGAGCGGCGACGAGAAGAGCGACCAAGGCAAAAGCAGGAGATTTCATGCTTCACGCTGCCAGCGGGTGACCGCATTGCAATCAATGGCGTGCACCCTATCGTAGCGCCGCTCATGCACCTCCGTTCGCTCCTCAGCGTTCTTCTAATCGCCTTTGTCCTTGGGCCTGCGGCGGAAGCTGGGAACGAAGCCGTTAGTCCCCGCCTGCGCGGTCTCAGCGAGCTTGAAGCGCCCAGCCTGGCGGTGGCCGCGGAGTCCTCCTTCATGTGGGGTTCGCTCGCGAATCCGAACAGCTACGAAGTCGCGGCGCAGTTCGTCACGGCACGGTTGCGTTGGGGGACGATCGAGCGCGATGGCTGGTTGCGCGGTTACAACCAGGTCTACCTGCTCGCCATGGTCGAGCCGATCCTGCGCGGGCCGGAGAATTACTACTACGGAATCTCGGTCGGTTTCCGTTACAATTTCGTGCAACCGAATGCGCGCTTTATTCCCTACATCTCCGGGGGTGTCGGCCTCGGCTGGCTCGATAGCCATGCGGACGTTTTCGGGGCGCAGGGGCAGGATTTTACCTATAACATTCTGAGCGCAATCGGGGTCGATTACCGCGTGAACGATCGTTTGAAAGTGGGCGTGGGCGGCCTCTACCAGCATCTTTCGAATGCCGGGCAGACCGACCCGAATCCTAGCCTGAACCTTTTCGGACCACAGGTCAGTGTGACCTTTGAATTCTGAAGTCGGGCAGAAACATCGAACACCGAAGATCGAAGTATGAAGCACCGCTCCACTTTCGACGCCTCTTTGATTCGATGTTCGGTGTTCGATGTTAGATGTTCGATGTTCGCCTTTTTGCCCGCCCGGCGATGAGCCCAAGGGAGGAAAACGTTCTAGTCGTTAGGCGCGTCCTGTTCGATGAACTGGGCAGCTTTCACGGCCTGAACTTCGAGCCGAAAAGATATCTGGGCGCGCTCCTCTCCCGCGGCAGCAATTTCTTTCTGCCCCGTTCCCAGGCCGAGAACGACCCGTCGCATAAGCAGATCATTCCCTACGCGCTCATTGTTCACGGCGAGACGGTGCTGCATTATGTGCGCGGCAAGAAAGCCGGCGAACAGCGCCTGATCGCAAAGGGATCAATCGGGATCGGCGGTCACATGAATGACACCGACGAATCGCTCTTCGCCTGGGACGAGAATGCCTATCGCGCCGGAGTCGAACGCGAGGTGAACGAAGAGATCCTCATCGATTCGCCGTTCGAAGATCGGATCGTCGCCCTTCTCAATGACGACACAACCGAAGTCGGCCGCGTGCATCTTGGAATCGTGCACCTCTTTCGCCTGGCCGAGCCGAAGGTGCAGAAGCGGGAGTCGATGATTACCAACCTGTCGTTTCTCCCGCGCGACGAATTAGTCGCGCGCCGCGACACGCTGGAAACGTGGTCGCAGCTTTGCGTGGATTCGCTCGACCGCCTTCTCGCTTAGCGCGGGTTTCTGCACTTTTCTCGCCGCGAAACAGCAGCGCCTCCCTTGGGACCCCGGGTCGGTGCGAAAAGCGGACTGGCGACCGCCTCTAGCGCGGGTGGCCGCCCCAGAGCACTTCGCCGTTCCGGATCACGACGCGATATTTCCGCTTGCCGGTGGCCGCGCCGAATTGGTTTCGCGCGTTGACCTTGAAGTCCACCAGATAACCGACAAACCGCTGGGTTGATCCCTTCGGGCCGGGGACCTCCCCTGCCTTCGGCGGCTCTGCCCAATCGACCACCGCACTGAGCGGATCGATTAAACGCGTTTCCAACCAGCGCGTGATGATCGCCTGATAGGCAATCGGGTATTCGCCATAGACCTTAACGTCAGCAGCCGGCGGCGGGACGACTTGAACCTCCGTCTGGGCTGACGCCGTTACGACGCCACCGCAAACCATCAGATAACCGAGGGCAATCGCTGAGGCTGTCCTTTTCATATCCCAGACCTTACGTCCGGGAATAATGAAGTCGAACGGCACGCTCGACGGAGATGATCGCGCGCAGGTCGAGGGTGGTCTCCTGCGACGGAGTCGTTACGAACGCTGATCGAGGGGCACAACCTTTTTGCCCACCGGTTCGCCGGTGTACTTGCTGAGCGGCCGATAAAGGCGGTTGTCCTCGAGCTGTTCGAGAATGTGCGCGCACCAGCCGGCGGTCCGGGCAATCGCAAAGACGGGAGTGAAGAGATCCGTCGGAATGCCTAACGAGTAATAAACCGTCGCCGAATAGAAATCGACGTTGGCATTCAGGTTCTTCTTCTGGTGCATGAGATGGGCGATGCGCTCCGACATCTTGATCCACTTCGGTTCGCCCAGCTGACCGCTCAACTTCACCGCCATCCGCTGCAAATGGGGCGCCCGCGGATCGAGCGTCTTATACACGCGATGCCCGATCCCCATGATCTTCTTCTTTTGCGCGAGCTGCTCCTCGATGTAAGCGTCGACGCGGTCTTCGGATCCTATTTCCTCCAGCATCTGGATGACGCCTTCGTTCGCGCCGCCGTGGAGAGGGCCTTTTAGTGTGCCGATCGCCGCCGTGATCGCAGAGTAGACGTCGCTTAAGGTCGAAATCGTGACGCGGGCACTAAAGGTCGAAGCATTCATGCCATGATCCGCGTGCAGGACAAACGCAACATCGAGCGTGTCCGCCGCTTCCTGCGTCGGAGCCTCATCGCACATCAGATAGAGAAAATGAGCTGCCTCGCCCAGGTCACCGCGAACCGGCGGGAGCGGCTTGCCCTGCCGGGCACGATGGAAGTAAGCCGCAATCACGCCGATCTTCGCCGTGATGCTGCGGCAGCGCTGCCGATTAAATTCTGGCGTGCCCTGCATCGCAGTGTCGGGATCGTGCAAACCAAGCATCGACACCGCCGTCCGCATCACGTCCATGGGCGAGGCGGCCTTCGGGGCGGACTTAATGAAATCGATCACAGCCTGTGGAAGCTGACGATGCTGGCGGAGAATCTCCCTGCATTCATTCAATTCACTGCCGGTCGGCAGCTCGTTGTTCCAAAGAAGGTAAACCACTTCCTCGTAGCTGACTTTCCCCGCGAGCTCATTGATATCGTAGCCGCAATAAATCAGCTGACCCTTGTCGCCAATCACGTCACTCAGCCGCGTGGTATTCGCGACAACACCTTCCAGTCCTCGGGTCTCTAACATGATCAGTTCCGGCCTTTCATTCGCTCTAGTAATGTATCCGCCATCGTCGCTGGAGTATCAGCTACGGCCACGCCGGCAGCTTTCAAGGCTTCGATCTTCCCCGCTGCCGTCCCCTTCCCTCCCGAGACAATCGCCCCAGCGTGTCCCATGCGCCGCCCCGGCGGTGCCGTCGCACCGGCAATGAAGGCCGCCACTGGTTTGTCGCAATTTTCCTTGATCCATTCCGCTGCTTCCTCCTCCCCTGAGCCGCCAATTTCGCCGATCAAAATGATCGCGTGCGTCTCGGCATTGTCATTGAAAAGCTTCACGGCGTCGAGGTGCGACATGCCGTTAATCGGATCGCCGCCGATGCCGATACAAGTCGACTGGCCGTGGCCGCGGGAGGTTAATTGCCAGACCGCTTCGTAGGTCAATGTTCCGGAGCGGGAGATCACACCCACGCTACCGGGCTTGTGAATGTAACCTGGCATGATCCCGATCTTGCATTGGCCCGGTGTGATGATTCCTGGGCAGTTCGGTCCGATCAGTCGACTGGGTTTGCCGGAGGTCTGCGCTTTCACGCGCATCATGTCCATGACTGGGATGCCTTCCGTGATGCAGATGACCAGCTCCACGCCAGCGTCGACCGCTTCCAGAATTCCATCAGCTGCCCCGGCCGCCGGAACAAAAATAACCGACACGTTGCAGCCCGTTTCCTGACGGGCTTCCGCGACGGTGTCGAAAACCGGGACCTTCTCCTCAAACTTCTGGCCACCTTTCCCAGGAGTAACGCCCGCGACAACGTTCGTGCCGTATTCCATGCATTGCTTCGCATGAAATCCGCCCGCGCTCCCGGTGATACCCTGCACGCAGAGGCGGGTGTTTTTGTCGACGAGGACAGACATCAACCGCCGCCTTTTTCGTGGGCTGTTTTCACCTTGTGAATGATGATCTTGTTCCCGTCCGGATCCTGCACGATCGCCATGCGACAGATGGGAGATTCGAACGGCTCCCAGGCGAAGCGAATCACGGCGACCCTTAATTTGTTGATGGCAGCGTCGAAGTCCTCCACTTCAAGGGCGACGCCCGTTCCTTGATCGGAAGGAAGCCAGCCCGTTTCGAGGTTCGCGATCGCGAGCGTGTCATCGCCGAGGGAATACTCGATCCATTTTCCCTCCGCCATCTCTTCGGCAACTTCGAGCCCCAGCACGCCTTCGTAGAAAGCGCGCGCCCGTTTCATGTCCGTAACAGGGATTCCGACAAACCCGATTTTGGTGACCTTCATTTTGTTTTTGCCGCCTCGACGGCCTTTTGCGCGGCGTCTCCTAGATCGTCCGCGGTGATTACAGCGAGTCCCGATTCGGCAATAATCTTCTTTCCGGCTTCGACGTTGGTTCCTTCCAGGCGGACGACGAGCGGCACCGGCAGTTTAACCGCTTTGACCGCGTTCACGATGCCCTGCGCGATCACGTCGCATTTCATGATGCCGCCGAAGATGTTCACGAGGATGGCCTTCACATTCTCATCGGAAACCAGGAGCTTGAAGGCTTGGGTGACCTGTTCCTCCGTCGCACCACCGCCCACATCGAGAAAGTTTGCCGGGCTTCCACCATAAAATTTGATGATGTCCATCGTGGCCATCGCCAGGCCAGCGCCGTTCACCAGGCAGGCGATATTGCCATCCAAGCCGATGTAGTTCAGGCCGTATTTGGACGCTTCGACCTCGCGCGGATCTTCTTCTCCCACATCCCGCAGCGCCGCGATCTCGGGATGCCGGTAAAGCGCGCTGTCATCGAAGTTGAATTTCGCATCGAGCGCGAGGACCTCGCCCCTGTCCGTTACGACGAGCGGATTTACTTCCACCATCGAGCAATCCAGGGCGAGGAAAATGCGATAGAGCCCGTCAAACAGTTTCGACGATGACTTGACCTGCGCCGAGGTGAACCCGAGCTGGCGCGCCAGCTTCCGCGTTTGATATGGCTGTAGCCCAGCCAGCCGGTCGACCGGTTCGCGCAGGATCTTCTCCGGAGACTTCTCCGCCACGGCTTCGATTTCGACGCCACCCTCCGTGCTCGCCACGATCATTGGGGCGCCGGTCGCGCGATCGAGCACGATGGCGAAATAAATCTCGCGCTCGATTTCAACTGATTGGGCAACGAGCACCGTATTGACGACACGACCGGCCGCTCCGGTCTGATGAGTTACGAGGGTCTGACCGAGCATTTTCGACGCAATCTCGCGAGCTTCCTTCGGCGATTGGCAAAGATGCACACCGCCCTTGAATCCATTCGCAAACGTCCCTTTGCCGCGCCCGCCCGCATGCACCTGCGCTTTCACCACGAGATCGCTGGTACCGAGTTCTTCCGCGGCTCGCTCTGCTTCCTGCGCCGTGCGGGCCGCCTTGCCAGCGGGTGTCGCGACGCCGAATTTCTGGAGCAACTCCTTCGCTTGATACTCGTGAATGTTCATCGGCGGAACGTCAGCGCACCACTTAGCCTTTGAACCGCGCGACCGGCAATCGTTTTTCTCACCGCCGCGCAGAACGCCTTCGCCAGACAGAATCAGCTTCTTCCAGAAGCCACTGCGCGACGAAGGTGGTGTAATCGTTAAGCATCAAATTGCCGGCGTGCAGCCCGAGCCCTTCGTCGGAGCGTAAGGCCGCGGGCGGCCGTGCCGCCTTGCTTCCGGCTCCTGGATTACTCAGTAGGTCGTGCTGGCCATGAATTCTCTAGAATAACGCGCTCGTTCGGAGCGTCACGGCATTGTTGGCCTGGGAGATGACTCATGACACAAGAGATCGTGACGGGCTCCCTATCTCAGCTCAAGTATCGAGCGTATGAAACTCACTTATTACGGACACGCGTGCTTCGCCGTCGAGGCGGTTGGGAAATCTTTGCTTTTCGATCCTTTCGTCACACCAAATCCGCTCGCAAAGGAGATCGACGTCAACGAAATCAAGGCCGACTTCATCCTCGTCAGCCATGGGCATGAGGACCATGTCGCTGGTGTCATTGCGATCGCGCAGCGGACCGGCGCCACGGTCATCGCGCCGTACGAAGTCGGCGACTGGTTTGAGTCCAAGAAAGGCCTTAAGAATGTCCAGGCGATGAATCATGGCGGTGCGGCCACGACGGATTTCGGCCGGGTGAAACTCACCAGTGCCATTCACAGCAGTTCCCTGCCCGACGGAAGCTACGGGGGGAATCCGTGTGGCTTCGTGGTCGAAACGGCGGACGGAAATTTCTATTACTCTGGCGATACGGCGCTCACGCTCGACATGAAGTTGGTCGGTGATCAAACGAAGTTGCGCTTCGCGGTCTTCCCGATCGGCGACTTCTACACGATGGGAATCGAAGAAGCCCTGCGGGCGGCGGATCTCGTCGGCGTGACAAAGTTTGTCGGCGTCCACTACGACACCTTCCGCCCATCAAGCTGGACAGAGGCGCGGCTTTGGCTACAGCACGAGCCGCCGGGAGGGAGTTGCTCCTTCCTGGGATTGGCGAAACCATTGAGATCTGAGCTGCCGCCGTTTGCCTCTCGCCTGTCTTGGGGGTCTGGGGCTACTTTCATCGTGACAAGCACGAATAACGTCGGGGAGGGATTTCTAGCGCGTGCCGAATGAATTGCTTCGCGCGCGGATCTGCAGATTCTTGCTAGTGCGCTGCGTGACCGCCGATTTCTTTCGGGTGGTACTTGCTCCAATAACGGGCCGCCGCCGTGACCGCCATGTAGCTGGGATCGGCCGCCTCATAGTCTGCCACCCCGTCTGCTGTCGCACCGCCAGCGCGCAACTCGGAAGCTTCGTGTGCGGCGAATGCAGGGATCAGTTGAGCCTCATCCTCGCCCCGGCAAAGCCGATCCCGGAACCAGGCCGCCCAATCCCGGACGCGTGCGTCGACCGCTTCCAAGTGCGTAGAAACAGATCCCGCGACCAGCCCAAAGTGGGGCAAGTAAAGCCTGGCAGGCTGCAGACCCTCAATCTTCTCAAGGGATTCATGCCATGACTCCACGTGTAACTCCGGCGGAACGAAAGGCGGAATTGGCGGACCACTCCCCAGGCGAACACCCGCAATGTCTCCACCAAAAACGGTGTCGTCCCAGTGATAAACGTGATGGTGGCTCGCATGACCCGGGGTCGCGATGGCCCGGATTTCGATACCGCCCACACGGACGATATCCCTGTCCTCGAGAACTTGGATGCGGTCCTTCGGAACGGGAGAGATTCGCCCCCAGAGCTGTTGCATGTCGTCGCCGAAGATGCGCGTCGCCGACTCGACGAGCTTGGCGGGATCGATCAGGTGCCGTGCACCGCGCGGATGCACGTAAACCGTGGCGCCGAGTTCCGCGAACCGCCACGCGGCGCCTGCGTGGTCGAAGTGAATATGGCTCAAGAAGACATGACGCATCTCTTCGGACCGTGCGCCGATGCGGGCAAGTTCAGCTGCGATGTTATCAAAGGTCGATTCTGGCCCGGTATCGAAAAGGGCGATGCCTTGGTCGGTTTCGAGGGCCGTGGCGGCGATAATGCCGGGGCGGCCGAGCTGTAGGGTATCAAGGACGTGGATCATTACGTTTTCCGGCGCGAAGTCGTTGTCATCCCGAGCCAAAGTCGAGGATCTCGCGGGCTAGATCGACGATCTCGTTCCACGCGACGCCTTCCCTATCGCGGAATACCCCTCGACTTCGTTGCACTCCGCGCCGGATGACAATCAAACGCGCCGTGATTGAATGCCTACTTCGCAGGATTTCGGTTCGGATACGGCGGGACCGGGGGCAAATCGTAGCGCCTCGTCTTCAGCTCGTTTTGGATTTCCTCCAGCCCTTTATTTAGCTGCTGATCTTCGCCGCGGAACTCTTTCAGCGGGTCGTTGTCGACGACGATGTCGGGATCGACACCGTAACCTTCGATCACCCAATCTTTCCCATCCTTTGAGTAAGGCGCAAACTCTGGCCGGTTGAGCGTCCCGCCGTCGACAAACGGGAGCGAATCGCGAATACCAACAACGCCGCCCCAACTCCGTTTGCCAATGAGTTTTCCGAGGCCCAACGACTTGAAGCGAAACGGAAACAAGTCACCATCAGAGGCGGAAAACTCGTTCATGAGCGTGACCATCGGGCCGAGGAAGGTTTGAGGCGGATTTCCGACGGCATGCCGTTGCGGGCGATATTCACCATGACGAGCGCGCGGCGCAGCCGGTCGATGACGAGCGGTGAGACGAAGCCGCCGCCGTTACCGCGCACATCGACGATCAGCCCTTTCTTGTTGATCTGCGGGAAGTATTGCTTGGTGAACTGGTTCAAACCTGGCTGGCCCATATCGGGAATGTGGATGTAACCGACCTCGCCGTTCGTTCGCTTGGAAACTTCGTCCAGATTCTTTTGCACCCAGGCGATGTAGTAGAGCGGCGCTTCGTCGGCAGTCGGCATCACGGTGACATCACGCGCGCCGTCGTCGCTCGGCCTGCTGTTTACGCGCAGGGTGACCAATTTTCCGGCGGTGCCAATGAGCGCGTCATATAGATTCGCGAGCGCCGACACCGGCGTGCCGTTGATCGCCAGAACGAAGTCGCCCGGTTTGACGTTCACGCCGATAGCCGTGAGCGGCGAGCGGGTGCGGTCGTCCCAATTTTCGCCGGGCAGGATGGGCTCGATTTTATAGGCGCGCGTCGCAGGATCGCGCGAGAACTCGGCGCCGAGAAGGCCCAGCTTGATCCGAGCGGTCTCGGGGCGTTCGCCGCCGCCGGTGTAGGCGTGCCCGATGTTCAATTCGCTGATCAACTCCGCGATCAGATAGGTGAGGTCGTTCCGGTGGTTTACGAACGGGAGAAGCGCACCGTACTTGTCGCGCATCGCCTTCCAATCGACGCCATGCATGTTTGGCGCGTAGAAAAAGTCGCGCATCTGGCGCCAGGCTTCGTAGTAGATCTGAGCCCATTCGGCGTGGCGATCGAGCTGCAGGTCGAGGCCGTCCAGCTTGAGTTTGAAATCTTTGCCGGCTTTCTCGTCCTTTAACTCCAGCTTCTCTTTCGGCAGATCGATGATCGCGTAATCCTTGTCGATCTTGACCAGCATCTTCTTGCCGTCGCTCGTGATTTCATAGCTGTTCACATCGCCATGCACCGTCTCTTTGCGGTCTTCCAGGCTGTAGGAGCAAAGATGGAATTTTCGGCTGTCCGGGTTGTCGTCATCACCCGCGCGCTCGTCCCCCAGGCTGCGGCGAAGATAGAAGATGCGATCACCGACCATGCGAATGTCGCCGTAATCAGCCGGTTGAATTTTCAAAGCCACCAGGCGGCTTTGGATTCCATCGAGATCGACCTTCACGACGACCGGTTTCTTCGGCTCCTCCGGCTTCTTGTCTTTTTCGTCCTTTGCAGGGCTCGGCTTCTTTTCGGCGTCCTCCGGCTTTTTGGCATCCGGCGATGCAGCGGGGTCTTTCTTGTCGTCTTTACCGACTTCGTCGCTCCGTGGCTCGAGCGGCGACGGTGTGTCCTTGGAAAGTGTCACCAAATACACGCGGCTCATGTCGCGATAGACATTGGTGAAATCGCCCTGACCAAACGTCGGCTTGAAGTCCCGGCTGGAAACGAGCAGCAGATATTTGCCGTCGTCGCTAAAAACGCTGTCGCCGGACGCGTACCAGTCGTCTGTCACGGCGATCGGCTTTTTGTCCCGAGTTGAGAAGAGGTAAACTTTCGGCAAGCCGTTTTCTTC
>JACCXA010000212.1 GCA_013697365.1 Chthoniobacterales bacterium | reverse complement strand
GAAGAAAGAACATCGAATGACGAACAACGAACAACGAACAACGAACTTCGAACATCGAACTTCGAACTTCGAACTTCGAACAAAGAACATCGAATGACGAATGACGAATGACTAACTGGAGAGCGAGACGGAGTTTTAAAATGGGAATGGCCGAACTGGCCCCGTAGGATGAAAGCATGAATTTGCCTGGGCCGCAGGAGTTGGGATTGACGTATCTCGTTTCGGAAGTGCTGCTGACGATCACCCACCGCTCGCGCGGCGCTGGAGTGCGGCAGGACCGGAGCACGTTGCGCGTGCTCTGGCTGGTGATCATGATCAGTGTCGCGGCCGGGGTCTACGTGGCTTTTAATGTAAAGGCGGCGGCGCTACCGCTTCGTCAGCTGTGCCGATTGATCGGGCTCCTGCTTTTCGCAGCGGGGCTGGCGCTCCGGTGGTGGTCGATCGTGACGCTCGGACGCTTTTTTACGGTCGACGTGCAGATCGCGCGGGATCATGAACTGGTGGAGAGCGGGCCGTTTCGCGTGGTGCTGCATCCCTCTTACACGGGTGTGTTGCTGGCCTTTGTGGGCTTCGCGCTCTCGCTCGCGAACTGGGCGTCGCTGCTCGTGATCTTGCTCCCGATTTCGGCGGCATTCGTTCGCCGGATGAATGTGGAAGAGCAGGCGCTGAGCAGCGCGCTGGGGGATCGCTACCTCAATTATATACGGCGAACGAAGCGGCTGGTGCCGGGAATCTATTGAGCGTTCCGCGGGCCGAAGGGTTCTCGAGATCGATAATGGGGGTGGACGATTGCGGGCGGCTCAAGCGCTTTTTGACGCCTGAGGAATTGGGGGCAGCTTCGCTGGCATCATGCATAACTGTTTCCGCCGTTCGATTGTTGCTCTGCTTTTCGTGTTCTGCTCGTTAGGCGTGCCGGACGCGGTAGGCGGAGATGAGGGGGCGGCGCGGTTGAGGGAGATCGAGATGCGGGTCGGCGGGCGGCTCGGGGTTTCGGCCTGGCAGGGCGGTTCAGAGAAACGAATCCAGCATCGGGCGGAAGAGCGCTTTGCGATGGCAAGCACCTTTAAGCTGTTGCTGGCGGCGGCGGTGTTGCATCGGGTGGAAAAAGGCGAGGAGCAGATGGACCGGCTGGTTTCTTACGGCGAGGCGGATTTGCTAGAGTACGCGCCGGTCGCGAAGCAGCACGTGAAGGAAGGCGCGATGACGGTGGAGGCGCTGTGCGCGGCGGTGATGGAATACAGCGATAACACGGCCGCGAATCTTCTGCTCGCGACGATGGGGGGCCCAGAGGGACTCACTGCCTATGTGCGTTCGCTCGGCGATAAGATGACGCGGTTCGATCGGAAGGAGCCGGAATTGAATACGGCGATCCCGGGCGACCCGCGTGACACGACAACGCCGGATGCGATGTTGGCTTCGATGCGAACCGTGTTGCTGGGCGAAGCGCTCACGGCGGAGTCGCGGGCCAAACTTGATGGATGGTTGACTCGCAATACGACGGGCGCAGCGATGATTCGCGCCGGTGTCCCAAGCGGTTGGCGGGTGGGTGACAAGACGGGCCGCGGCGGGAATGCGAGCACGAACGACATCGCGATCATTCGTCCGCCGGAAGGCGCGCCGATTTTATTGTGCGTTTACTCGACGGAAAGCAAAGCCCCGGCGGAGGAACGGGAGGCGGCGGTCGCGGAAGTGGCGCGCCTGGTGTTGGAGGCGCTCGGGAAGTAGGACTCGCCGAAGAGGTTCGTGGCTCGAAATTCATTCGCTGAATTGCGCGATGAAAGATCTCACTGAGGGCTCGGTTATACGGCACCTGCTGCATATGGCGGCGTTCATGGCCGTGAGTATGCTGGTGCAGACGCTTTATTTGCTGGCTGATCTTTATTGGGTGGGGCGGCTCGGACGGGAAGCGATCGCGGCCGTCGGGGTGGCGGGAAACCTGATGATGGTGGTGCTGGCGTTGACGCAAATGCTCGGCGTGGGAACGACCACGCTGATCGCGCAGGCCGCGGGTCGGAAGGATCAGCCGCACGCGGAGCGCGCGTTGAATCAATCGATCGTGATGTCGCTTCTCGTAGGGCTCGCGTTCGTGGTGGTGGCGTTTCTCGTGCGCGATGCGTATTGCAATGCGCTGAGCGCGGACGTCGCGACCGCAGCTCTGGCGAAGATTTATCTGCTCTGGTTTATCCCGGGACTGGCGTTGCAATTCCCGCTCGTCGCGCTCAGCTCGGCGTTGCGCGCTACGGGGATCATCAAGCCGGCCGTGGGATTGCAGGTGTTGAGCGTCGTTCTCAACATCGTGCTCGCCCCGCTCTTCATTTTCGGGCTCGGGCCCGCGCCGAGAATGGGCGTGAGCGGCGCGGCCCTTGCGACTTTTATCTCCATCCTGATCGCGGACGTGCTGATGGTGATTTATTTCGAAAAGAAGTATCGCTACCTCCGCTTGCGGCTGAACCAATGGCGTCCCCAAATAAAGATCTGGTGGGCGATGCTCAAGGTCGGTCTGCCGGCCGGCGCGGAATTCGCGCTCTGGGGACTCTACGCCCTGATCGTGTACGCGATCATCCGCCCGTTCGGCGCGGCGGCGCAAGCGGGGTTCGGCGTGGGAGGGCGCGTGATGCAGGCGCTGTTCCTGCCGGTCATGGCGCTGAGCTTCGCGGTCGGGCCGGTGGTGGGACAAAACTTCGGTGGCCGTCGCGCGGATCGGGTGCGGCAGGCGGTCTTTGCCGCGATCGGCCTGGCGTCAGCGATCATGGTCG
>JACCXA010000186.1 GCA_013697365.1 Chthoniobacterales bacterium | reverse complement strand
GCGTATGAAGATTGCGCGGTGCGGCTTTTCGAGAACGCGCGCGTTCTCGGGGTGCATTGCATCTACGTTTTGCCGATCGCGTACTATGAGACGTCGCAGCGTCTTCTGCGGGACGAGGCGGAGCGTTATCCGGATTGGGAGCCAACTCTGGAAGGTACGCGCGATTCGGCCGGCAAGCTGGCGCGCAAACGTCGCGAGCTCGAGCTGGCGGAGCTGGTAATCTGTCCAAGTAACTTTGTGCTCGAATCCCTCCCGGAAAGCGCCCGCGCGACAAAGCATTGCGTGATGGTTCCCTTCGGCTCGCCCGCGGCTCCTCCGCCGGTGCGGCAGGCCCGAAGCCGGGAACACCGGTTGCGAGTCTTGTTCGCCGGCGCGCTCACCCAGCGAAAAGGTCTGGCCGATCTCTTTGCCGCAATCAAGCTCGTGGCATCGGCCAGGGTCGAGCTGGTCGTGATGGGTTCGGCGTTGATGCCATTGAGCTGGTATCGAGAACGCGCCCCGCATTTCACCTACGAAGCCCCCCGACCGCATGCCGCGGTGCTGCGCCTGATGCAGAGCTGCGACGTCTTCGTGCTGCCGTCGATCGTGGAAGGCCGCGCGCTCGTGCAACAGGAGGCGATGGCCTCTGGGCTGCCGCTGATTGTGACCCGAAACGCGGGCGCTGATGACCTCGTCGACGAAGGCGCAACCGGCTTTCTAGTGCCAATCCGGGCCCCGGAGGCAATCGCAGAGAAAATAAGCTGGTGTGCCACCCATCGTGAGAGCCTCCCTGGCATGGCGATTGCAGCGCAAGAGCGCGCAGCTGAGCTTACGTGGCGCGGGTATGGCCAAACGGTTCTCGCGGCCATCCAGAATCTGACCGGCCCATGAACCAAGACACGCCCGAGAGTAACACCCTGCGGAACATCCGCTGGCTGATCTGGCTCTACTTCTGGCTTCTGATTTTCGAAGGCGCGCTTCGCAAATGGGTCGTGCCGCAGCTCTCAAATCCTATTCTCATAGTTCGCGACCCCGTCCTGTTGCTGGCTTATTTCCTGGCGGTGCGGGCGCGCGTTTTCCCCATGAATAAATGGGTCTTCGCGCTGGGCGTGATCGGCGTGCTTTCGACTTTACTTACGTTCGTGACGCTCTGGCCTTATCTCCGGCCCAGCCGCATCGCTCTCGTCGCGGGCTACGGCTTCCGCTCAAACTTCCTTCACCTGCCGCTCATTTTTCTGGTCGGCCGGGTCTTGCGAATGGAAGACGTAAAACGTTTCGGCTACTGGACTCTTCTTCTGATGGCGCCGATGGCCATGCTCATGGTCGGTCAATTCCGCGCCTCGCCTGATGCTTTCCTGAACCGGACGGCCGGCGGCGAAGGCGAGATGATGACGGCAGCTCTTGGCAAAGTGCGCACGGCAGGAACGTTTTCATTCGTGCTGGGCGTCGTCGCGTTTTGCGCACTTGTCACTGCATTCCTCGTTTGGGCGGCGCTCAAACGCGACGTTTACAAAAGCTGGGTCTTGGTCGTAGCCGGAAGCGCTCTCATCATCGGAATCTCAGTCTCCGGCAGCCGCTCCGTGGTCGGGGCCTGCGCAGTCGTGGTCGGTTCTTTGCTCGTCATATTTTGTCTGCGACCGAGCGCGGTCAATCGGTTCGGGCAAACACTCATCGTCGCGCTCATCTTTGGCTTGATCGTGTCCCAGACGCCGATCTTTAAAGAGGGCTTCAACGTCCTCTCCACACGCTTCAGCGAAGTCGCGCAGGCCACCGAGAAATCTATTGGCGCCGGCGTGGTGGAACGAGTTCTGAGCGACTTCAGCGAAAGCTTTTTCGTTCTGACGAAGGCACCCTTCCTCGGCTACGGCCTCGGCATCGGGACCAATGCCGGCGCGAAGTTTTTGACGGGACACAATATGTTCCTTCTCTCCGAGGGAGAATGGTCCCGGGTTTTTCTGGAGAGCGGGCCGGTCCTTGGGCTGGCCTACGTCTGCTGCCGCATTGGCCTTGTCTTTGCCATCGGGTTGCTTTGCCTGCGCTCCGTCAAAGCGGGCAACGTCCTGCCGCTCCTGCTTTTTAGCGCTAGCTTCCTGCCGCTCTTAAACGGTCAGTTTGGACAACCGACGGTTCTCGGATTCTCCGTCCTCGTCACAGGACTGGCGCTCGCTGCGCGGAAGCTGGAAGACGACGACTTGCCGCCCGCGCCGGAGGCGCCTTCAGTCGGCCGAGTAGCTGGTCGCCGCGTGGTCGGGCGTTCGGCTTACGCGAACCGTCTCCACGGTTCGCCTCCTCCGCGCCCTCACGCCAATGGTTCTGTTGATCGGTAACTACGCGCCCGATCAGCAGCAAAGTATGCAACGCTTCAGTCTGATGATGCTGGAGGGGTTGGCGGCCGTTGGGGTCGAGGC
>JACCXA010000177.1 GCA_013697365.1 Chthoniobacterales bacterium | reverse complement strand
ATCGCCAACGGCTTGCGCGTCACCTCCGCCCTCCCGCTCTTCTATCGCTTTGTCTCCCGTCTCTGCTTTCAACCCTGCGAAAGTTCGTCGCCGCAGGATGCTTCAACAGCACGCTGCGTATTCGTTCAGCGTTGCTTCTCGTTACGCTTGCGACACGGATGGGAGCATAGCCTTCCCGAAGAGCATGAGCCGTCCCGGCTGTGTGGCGCGCTGGCGTCTCGCCGGATCGATCGCGCACCGACGCGCTTCCTCACCCGAACCCACCAGGAGGGACGCCTGGTGGCCGCATAGCCAAGACGGCCGTGCTCCGCTTGTGCATCCCCTCAGACCGCTCGCGTTTGCGCTTCCGCAATGAACCGGGCCGAATAGAATCGGCAGCGTGAAAGCAGTTTCCTTCGCACTTGCCCTAACGACTCTTTCCGCCGCGACCTACGCGCAACGACCGCAGGAAAGCCCACCCGATCTCACGAGCAAAGCGCTCATCACCCGGGCCAGCCCGGCCTCCAAAACTGCCCGCGCACCGGGGGACGCCGCGGCTCTACGGAAAGTAGCAGATGAGTACTACGCCTGGCGAAACGAAAACTACCCGGTCCGAAGCAGCGATGCGGGCCTGCACACCTGGGACGGCCGGTTGACCGATTTCTCGGACACGAAGGTCGCGGAGCGCGTGCGATACGTGAAAGGGCTCCTCGAAAAGGTGCGCGCAATCAAGACCGAGGCGTGGCCGAAAGACGACCGCATCGATTGGCTCCTGTTTCGCGCGCAGCTGGAGCGCGTCGAATTCGGCGATCGCATCCTCAAACCGGAGCGGACCAACCCGCAGATCTACGTGGCGGAATGCTCGAACGGCATCTTCTCGTTGCTCAAGAAGGAATACGACACGCCGGGAAATCGCGCCCTCTCCGCCACCGCGCGACTGAAGCAGATGCCGGCCATGCTTAAACAGGGCCTCGGCAATCTGCAGGCTCCCGTGAAACTGTATGCGCAGCTCGCCATCCAATCCGCGCGCTCTATGGATTCGCTCTTCACCGGCAGCCTCATGACGCTCGCCGCCGATTTGCCCGCGAACGAGCGCGACGAGCTGGTAGAAGCGCGGGATGCCGCGCTCGCGGCGTTGCGCAGCTACGCGGAGGAGCTCGAGAAGCGCATTCCGAAGATGGCGGACTTCGCGCCGATGGGAGAAGCGAATTACAATCACTACCTCAAGCACGCGCTCCTCCTTCCGCTCGACGCGACACAGGTGGAGATGATCGGGCGCGTCGAGCTGGCGCGGTATCGCGCACTCGAATCGATGCTGCCGGATCCGTCGATGGCCGACCCGGATCCGTCGCGCAGCAAAAGCATCCCGCCGGACCAGGAGTCATTCCTCCAGGCTTACGAGAGCCGGCAGGATGAGATGATCAGTTTCCTCCGGGACCAGAAGCTTCTCACCCTGCCGGATTACCTCGGACCGTTTCAGATCCGGCAATTGCCGGAGGCCTTCAAGCCGACCAGCCCCGGTGGTTTCATGAATCCTCCCGGGGTTTACGACCAGGACCCGAGCGGCTTCTTCTTCATCCCCACCTACAATCCGGAGTCGAAGAACTTCTACATCCGCGCGGCGATTGAAGACCCGCGACCGATCCTCGGGCACGAAGGCATCCCGGGACATTTCCTCCAGCTCTCGATTGCGAACCATGTGCCGAACGAGATCAGACGGCAGAATGACGATGGCGTCTTCATCGAAGGCTGGGCGCTTTATGGCGAAGAGATGCTGCTGCGGAGCGGGCTCTATCCTGAAAACTCCGCGGCGCACGGCCAGATCCTGCGGCTGTCGCGTTATCGCTCCGCGCGCATTGGCGTGGATGTGAACCTGCACACGGGGCGATGGACCTTTGAACAGGCGGTGCAGTACTTCATGGAAGCAGGCGGACTCGATCGCGAGGCAGCGGAAGGCGAAGCGGCCGGAGCAGCCTCGGACCCGACGCAGAAGATCTGGTACATCACCGGGAAATGGCAGATCATGAATTTGCTTGGCAAATATCGGGACAAACAGGGGACGAATTTCCGTCTCGGGCAATTCCATGACGATTTAATCAAGAATGGCAGCCTGCCAATTTCGGTCGTCGAGTGGCTCCTGCTGGACGATCCGGCTTCGCTCGAGCAGGTTCTTCGTTCGAAACCTTGATTCCTTAACCTTGATGCATGGAGAGGTCGTCGCGGGCAGGGCGGGTTTGCAACCTGCCAGACGGGTGACAAACCCGTCCTCCAAAACGGCGCTCCTAATGATCCCCATGATTCGCCTCTTTTCCTGCTTCTGTCTCGCGATCGGAACGGTTCTCGCCTCTTTGCACGCTCAGCCGCCAACGGCCGAGTTCGACCTCCTCATCAAAGGCGGCACGGTCTACGACGGGACGGGCGGACCTCCGGCGCGGGTTGATGGGGGAATTACCGGCGATCGCATCGCAGCCGTTGGCAAGCTCCCCGGCGCGCGGCCGAAAAAGACGATCGAAGCGAAAGGGCTCGCGGTCGCCCCTGGCTTCATCAACATGCTTTCATGGTCAACGGAATCGCTCATCGAAGATGGACGCTCGCAAAGCGAGATCCGGCAGGGCGTGACGACCGAGATCATGGGAGAAGGCGAGTCGATGGGCCCGTTAAACGACCGGATGAAAGAGCGGTTCGTGTCCGAACAGAAGGACATTAAATACGCGATCGAGTGGAGCACGCTCTCTGAGTATCTTGCATACTTGGAGAAGCGCGGCGTCTCTCCGAACGTAGCTTCATTTATCGGGGCGACGACTTTGCGTGAGCACGCCGTCGGTCTGGAAGACAAGCCGGCCACGCCCGCGCAATTGGACGAAATGCGCGAACTCGTGCGCCGGGAGATGGCCGCGGGTGCACTCGGGATTGGCTCGTCGCTCATCTACGCTCCGGCGTTTTACGCGAGCACCGAAGAATTGATCGAGCTGTGCAAAGTCGCGGCGGAATATCAGGGCAAATACATTTCGCACCTCCGGAGCGAGGGAGCCCAGCTCCTCGAAGCGCTCGAGGAGTTGATCCGTATCAGCCGCGAGGCGCGCATCCCGGCGGAGGTCTATCATCTGAAGGCCGCCGGACAGGAGAACTGGAAGAAGATGGATCGCGCCCTCGAGATGATCGAAGAAGCGCGGCGGGACGGGCTGAAAATCACGGCGGACATGTATCTGTATCCCGCGGCGGGCACGGGCCTCAATGCCTGCCTTCCGCCCTCGGCTTTGCAGGGCGGCTATGAAGCGTTGTTCGAGCGGCTTCGCAATCCGGAGGAGCGCAGGAAAATCGCGGAAGCCGTCCGCACGCCTACGACCGAATGGGAAAATTTCTACCTTGCGACGGGCTCGCCGGAACGAATTCTGGTCACCGGTTTCAAAAACGAAAAGCTCAAGCCACTCACCGGCAAAAGCCTGGCGGACGTTGCGAAAAAGCGGGGCACAGACCCGGTCGACACGATCATGGATCTAATGCTTGAAGATGGCTCGCGCGTGGACGCGATTTACTTCCTGATGTCCGAAAAGAACATCTCGAAGCAGCTGCGAAAACCGTGGGTCTCGCTCGGCTCCGATGAAGCTTCCGCCGCACCGGAAGGTGTCTTCCTGAAGGCCAATCCGCATCCGCGCGCTTTTGGAAACTTCGCGCGCCTCCTCGGAAAGTATGTGCGCGAGGAGAAAACCCTTACGCTGGCCGCTGCCGTGCATCGCGTCTCTGGATTACCGGCCACGAATCTTGGCCTCGACGGCCGCGGATTCATCAAGGAAGGAATGTTCGCGGACATTGCGATCTTCGACCCGGCGCAGGTGGCGGATCGCGCAACGTTCGCAAAGCCGCACCAATACGCGGTCGGGATGAAGCACGTTTTCGTGAACGGCGTGCAGGTTTTAGCCGATGGGGAGCATACCGGCGCAAAGCCGGGCCGGGCGCTCGCCGGACCAGGCAAAACCGACTAACGCGCTATTCCGCCGCCAACTCTTCGCGCTCGGTGAACGGCACGAAGCTCTTCTCTATCCGCGTCACCCAGAGGTTGAACTTGTCGGTGCGCGCGTGGGGATACGTCATATGGAGCGAGACCCAGCGCGGGCCTTTCGTGTAGAGCTTGCGGTAATATTCGGTCCCGTTCGAAGTCACGCCGGAAAGGACAAACCAGGTCGCTTCCTTGCGCTTGTAAGTGACGGTGCCGCCGAGCAGATCCATCTCCTTTTCCATCCGGTTCTCGAGAGTCTCACCCTCGCGCGCGGCATTCGGTTCGACGACAACCTCCAGGTTGAAATCGCTATCCGCGGTTTGGAATGAACAAGCCGTCGCGCCCGGCGCGATGGAGCGGATCAGACTCGGCGGATAGCGCAGGACAAAACTCGATTCAGGATCCGAACAGCCTTTCCATTCGTCCTGCACGACAGCTTCCTGTGCGCGGGAGCTTAGAGCGACGCAGCTAGCCAGAAGAGCGCCGCAAAAGAATTTCCGCCGCGGGCAAGTCATGCGAGAGCATGCCGCGCTCACCTCCCCTTTCAACTAGAGAAAAACAGTCGCGCCAGGGCGCTGTCGCTGGCATAAGGTGCGGCCGGCGCATGGATTCCGCAGCTCAGCCTCAACCGGAGAAGCGCTCTGCCTGGAAAGTCTCGCGCCTGCCGCTCTATGCACGAGTGCTCATCGGCGTCGCCCTCGGGGTCCTGCTCGGGGTGATCTTCAAGACTGGACCAATCGTCGGCGGATTGCGCAACGACGATCTTGGGCAGCTCGGCTTGCTCGTCATCCGGCTGCTCAAAGCACTCGCAGTCCCGCTGATTTTGTTCGCGATTCTCGACGCGTTCCTGCGCGTCAAGATCTCCGCGCGGAGTGGTGGCTGGCTGATTCTCATCTGCGCGGTCAACGTCTCGGTCGCGTTCGCGATCGGACTGACGCTACTCAACACGATCCGCCCCGGGGACACATGGCGCGGCCGATTGAACGAGATCGCGGGAGTCGTGGAACACGAGACGGGGTCGCTCTCGAGCGCGAAGCCGGAGGCGCCGAAAGCGACGCTCGATCCGTTGAAGAATATCGCCGGGTACGTTCCCGAAAGCCTGATCGATCCCTTCCTCAGGAATAACGTCATCACCGTGGTGCTGCTCGGGCTGCTCGGCGGGGCCGCCTTGCGCAAGGTGAAATCGCGGCAGGAAGCACGAGGCGACGCCGCCACATTTCAGCCGGTGGAGCGGTTTGTAGAAGCGTTTTATCACACGCTCATCCAGATGCTGCATTGGGTCGTGCAGGCAGTTCCCTTCGCTGTCTTTGGCGTCGTCGCGCAGGTCGTCGGCCGTTCCGGCATCGCCGTGTTTCAGGCGCTCGGCGGATTTCTCGGCGTGATTCTTCTGGGTCTCGGGATTCACAGCCTTATCTACTACCCGCTGGTCGCGTGGCTCGTCGGTCGCAAGACACCCCGCACCTACATCGGAGGCGGCGCGGATGCGATCCTGACCGGGCTCTCCTGCAACAGCAGTCTCGCCACCGTGCCGGTGACTCTGGAATGCCTGAAAGAGAAGATTGGTGTTTCCGACGAATCAGCGCGGCTCGCCGCCTGTGTCGGCACGAACCTGAACAACGACGGCATCACCTTGTATGAAGCGATGGCCGCGCTTTTTCTCGCGCAGGCTTACGGCTTCGATCTGACGGTCGGGCAGCAGGCGGTCGTGGTGCTCGCATCGCTTATGGCAGGCATCGGCGTGGCCGGAATTCCGGAAGCCGGCCTCATCGTCCTGCCGCTGGTCCTGACGGCGGCCGGGTTGCCCGAACAGCTCATCCTGGTTGCGATTCCGTTGATCCTGCCAGTCGACTGGATCATTGCTCGCGTCCGTTCCGGTGTGAATGTGATGAGCGACATGCTCGTGGCGATTCTGCTCGATCGCCGGCGCTCTTAGTCTGAAGAGCGCACGCGCCGAGAAAAACGCGCCTGGAGCGGATCTTCAGTCTAATGACTACGAGCCCGTCTTCTCCGCTGGCACCGCGGTCTTTGCGGCCTCGGCGACCATCTCCTTGAAGGCTTCCGTTGCGCCTTTCACCACCGCTTCAGGCCCCATCATCTTCACGTAAACGTCGCCTGAAGGATGCTCCAGGATCGCGCCGCAGAGCGCGTGCCCCGACATCGGCGTGCTCGGGCCACCCGGCATCCCACTGCTGAAAGTTCCCTCGGCTGTGACAAAGGTGATTTTCACTTCGCCAGCCTGGATGCTCTCCGTTTTGCGAGTCGCCTCACTGCCTGCGAACTGACTGAACCAGCGCGCAACGTTGTCCGCGGCAGTCCCGCTCCCTCCGCCAAAGTGAAAGAGCGTGACCTCCGCTTTGGCCGTTCCCTGCGCTACCTCGAACTGGCCCTGCCGCATCGGCGACGAAGGCTTCACGTTCGTCCAGCCCTTCGGGACCGCGAATGTGAACGCGCCGACTTTTACCGGAGCCGATGCGATCTGCGCAAGCACTGCGCTCGCCGCGAAGAGGAAGCAGACTGCGTACAGAAATGCTGTTTTCATAAGATCATGTTGTTTGGGTTCGCCTGCGTGTCATTCGTCGCCCGGAGTCCACCCCTTCGCTTCCCAGAAGGCGCGAACCTCGCTGGCGCTGCCGCGGAACATATTGCGCTCCGCGTTTTTGATGTTCGCGATGCTTTTTGGATGGGTCGCGCGCGGCAGATCGCCGACGCCGTCGCCAGTGTATTGCCACATTCGCCAGTTGCTCCAGGGTAAGACGATCCGCGGCTGGTAGTGGTAATTCGCCACCCAAAGCCAGCATTTCGTGAAGACGTTCTTCTGCGCGGAAGTAACCTTCGAACTGTTTAGGACATCGCGAATCCGGTACTCGCCCGAGTAAAGACCGGGATATTTCCCTGTCCGTTCATGGATTCGCTCGATGAATTGCACGGCTTGATCCACGCGCATCGTGCCGCCCGGGTAGTGGCCATTCTTTTCGAAATCAAGGACAAGCAGAACCTCGCCGGGCCGGCTGCCGGGCCTGGCTCGTTCCCAGGTTGATTCAACGACCTGAAGAAAGTGATCCGCCTGGCGTAGTGGATTGGTGGCATCGGCAAAATGATAAGCGCCCCAGAGCAGCCCGGCTCCGACCGCCGCATCCTGCCGCGCGGCATATCTCGCATCGCGCACGTAGCGCGGATAACTCGCTTCGTGGATCACGCCCACGATCCCCTGCTCCCGCATTCGCACGAAGTCCGGACGCATTTCGTCGTAATGCGAAAGATTGACGACGCTGTTGCTGGCGAGTGCGCTGCCAGAAATCGCGAGAAGAAAAAGAAGAGCGCGCGGAAGGGATAATTTCATGAGGCGCTAAAATGAGCGCGCCTTCCCTTAGCACATCTACATCCCAAGTGCCGCGCGAAGATGCGGGACAAGGCGCTTGGTAAATTCGACAGAGTCGCCCGCCGACAAATGCGACTCCTCAGGGCAGTCGAGGCTCGCCAGCCCAGGAGAATCCTCGAAGTGAAATCCTGGCCGCAGCTGGCATGGGCTCGGAACAAGCGAGCCTCGCGTTTTAGCGTCGGTAGCGATAGCGCAGCTGCGCCATTCGCAGCTCGTCACCGGAAACGCGATAAACGATCCTGTGTTGCCGGTGATACGGCGCGACCAATACCCCTGAAGCGCATGCTTCAGCGGCTCAGGTTTTCCGATGCCGCAATACGGATCGCGCAGCATGTCTTTAATGAGCTGGTGAATGCGTTTGAGTGCCTGCGGATCTGTTTCCTGCCAATAGAGATATTCATCCCAAGCGTCCGGCGAGAAGACAAGATTCACGCCTCCAGCTTTAGCTTCTTGCGGACACCTTTGCCGCTTTCCAATGACTCGATCGACCGCAAGAGCCGCTTTGCATTTTCCGGCGACCGCAACAAGTGCGCTGTTTCCTCAAGGGATTCATACTCGGCGAGCGAGAGCATCACAACTGACTGGTCACGATTTCGTGTGATCACCACGGGCGCATGGTCTTCACACACGCGGTTGATTGTCGACGCAAGGTTCTCGCGTGCCGCTGTGTACGTGATCGACTTCATTGCTGGACAGGATACCGTCCATGCTGGCGCAATGTCAATGCGTCAGAGACTCCGACTCGTGGCGCGGTAGCGATATTGGATGAACAGGTGGTGTTCGACGCTCTACACCGAGGTGCTACGGCGATCTACCCGCGACTGCGTTTAGCTGCAGCGCATTGCGTAGATGAGGCACGAGGCGCTTCGTGAACTCGACCGAGTCGCCTGCGGACAAATGCGACCACTCGGGGCAGTTGAAGCCTGCGAGCTCCGGGAAATCTTCGAAATAAATTCCGGGCGCGGCCGTTTCCTTGAGAAGACGGTCCCACTCCCGGCTGCGTGGATTCAATCGATCCTCGAGCGCCTTGAGTTCGCCAGTCACCGGAAAGCGAACGAAGACGATCTTGCCGCCGCGCGCGCGAAGTTTCTCGACGGCAGCGGCGGTATCTCGAAACCGCGCTTCCACCGCTTTCCCCATCTGCTCCGCAAAGACTTCGCGCGGAACATAGCTGGGCGGAGGTGGTGGAGTGAAGAGCGGCGGCCAGATCTGTTGCACTCGGCTCTGCAGTTCGCCGGGCTGCGCGCATTGCTCGGTCATCCGCACGCGGCGATCGGGATCAACCCATTGAAAATATGGCGGCAACGTCGGCGGCACCTGCGCCTGCGGGCGATTGGGAATAGGTAATTTATTCAGGAGCCGATCGAGCGTGAGATCTTCCTGTTTCAAGAAGGCAACCTGATGCTCGAGGAACATACCCAGGTGATGGCTGGCACGCTGCGCCCAGGTCTGCTCGCGGTAACGTTGCAGGGCTTTTTCCGATGTCTCGAGCAGCGGCCCGCCGGGCGCGAAAAACATGCCGGGAACAATGCTCACGATGAGAGTGCCGTGAAAGCGATCCTCGTTCGCGAGGTCAGCCAGGATGGGGTAGGCGCAACTCCCGGCGAGCGCGAGCTGGACCGGGCGCTTGCCTAGTGCCTGTTCGAGTTCGTTCAGATCGAGATCGAAGAGCGGTCGCGAATCTCCCACGATTACGACCGATTCCGGCTGGACGTCGCGACGCACCTGCGCCCAAAGGTCTCCCGTATCGTTCAGGGTCGGCGCGTATCTGATCTCTCGGCAGTAGATCTCCCAAGCCGCCGCCGCGAGGCAGACGATGATCGCAACAGTGACCGCGATGCCGCGCCAGGGCAGCGCGGGGATTGGACGCTCAAAACTGGAGGTCGACGAATGCATTGCGGTCGCTTGGCGTGCTGCGCTGATAGGTGAGCAGGGAGTTACAGCGTAAGGGCCGCGCGCAGATGCGGGACGAGGCGTTTCGAGAACTCTACCGAATCGCCCGCAGACAAGTGCGACCACTCCGGACACTGGAAGCCGGCCAGCTCCGGAAAATCCTCGAAGTAAATTCCAGGCGCCGCGGTGTCGCGAAGGAGACGATCCCAAATGCCGGTGCGCGGCGTGACTCTGTCTTCGATCTCTTTCAATTCGCCGCTAAACGGGAACCGCACGAAAACGATCCGGCCGCCTCGAGTGCGCAATTTTTCCACGGCCGCGGTCGTGTCGCGAAAACGTTTCTCGACCGCTTCGCCCACCTGCGCCGCGACCACCTCTTTCGGGACGTGCCGCGGAGGTGGGGGCGGCGCGCAGAGCCGTCGCCAGCCGTTTTGGATCTGCGTCTGCAATCGTCCGGGATGCGCCGCGCTCTCGATCATGCGCGCGCGACGTTCGCGGTCGATCGTCTGAAAGTAAGGCGGAGGCCGTGGTGGCACGAGCGCTCCCGTCCGGTTCGGCAGGGGCAATTGCTTGAGCAACGCTTCGAGCGTGAGGTCGCGCTCTTTCAGGAAGGCGACATGGTTTTCCAGCGGGATGGCAAGATGATGGCTGACGCGCTGCGCCCAGGTTTGCCCGTGAAAGCGCTTCACCGCATTCCGCGCAGTTTCCAAACGCGGCCCGCCCGGCGCAAAAAACATCCCGGGGACCATGCTGCAGATGATGGTGCCGTGGAAGCGTTTGTCGTCGGCGAGATTTTCCAGGATGGGATAAGCGCAACTGCCCGCCTGCGCGAGCTGGACAGGACGTTTGCCCAGGCCGCGCTCCAGCTCATCGAGATCGCAATCGAACCATGCGCGCGAGTCGCCGATGATCACGACGGACTCTGGCTCGACACGACGCCGCGCTTCTGCCCAAAGATCTTCCGTGTCGTTCAGCGTCGGTCCGTAGCCGACACCACGGCAACGAACCTCCCACGCGGCCGCGGCGATGCAGACCGTCACCACCACGACCACCGTGATCCCGCGCCACGGCAGCTCAGGAATTACCCGCTCAAAATTGGAAGTAGATGAATGCATTGCTGTTGCCCTGCGTGAGGATGATCGCGCCAGCCATGAAGGCCCACGCGCAGGTCACCGCCCAACGCGGAAGCCGCGCGACGGCGACTTCGATCGACGTTTCGCGGAGCGCCCAATGGGCTGCGAGCATGCAGGCGGTCACGATCGCTACCTGCAGCATCTCGCGCGTGGAAAGAATGGCTTCGCCGTTCGCGTGACCGCCAAACATTCCCGTGAGTAGTCGCGTAGCGACGTTGAAATCCGAAGCGCGAAAAAAGACCCACGCGAAGCAGACGGCGGCGTAAGTCACTGCGCTGATCAGCAGCTGCAGGCCGAAGCTTTCGAGCCAGGCGCCCGGCTTCACGAACACCTTCAGAAGTCGTTCGATCGCGAGATAGGAACCGTGGAGCAAACCCCAGACAACAAACGTCCAGGCCGCGCCGTGCCAGAGCCCGCCGATGAACATCACGATGATGAGATTGATCATGGCGCGCGCGGCGCCGCGACGATTTCCGCCGAGTGGAATGTAGAGGTAGTCGCGCAGGAAGGTGGAGAGCGAGATATGCCAGCGCCGCCAGAAATCGGAGAAGCCGACGGCGGCATATGGGAAACGGAAGTTGTCCTTCAAATGAAAACCGAGGCACAACGCGGCGCCAATCGCGCAGATCGAATAGCCGGCGAAGTCGAAGAAGATCTGGCCCGCGAACGCCATCACGCCGAGCCAGGAGTCGATTGCGACTAATGGCCCAGCATGTCCGAAGACGCGATCGGCCGATCCGCTCAACATCGTGTCCGCCAGCACCACTTTTTCGAAGAGGCCGAGCGTCATGAGCAGAAGGCCCCAGAGGAAGCGGCCTTTCTGCGGTTTGGGTGGAGCATCGAGTTGCGGGAGGAAATCCCCTGCGCGCACGATCGGGCCCGCGACCAATTGCGGAAAAAACGAGACCGCGAGCGTGAAATCGCGCAGCGACCGTGTCGGTTGCATCACGCCGCGATAGATATCGAGCGTGTAGGAGAGGGAGTGGAAGGTGTAGAACGAAATGCCGATCGGCAGGAAGACGTCGAGATGCGGCGGCTTGTACATGATGCCGCCGCGGGCCAGGACCCACTGGAAATTCTCGAGCAGGAAGTTCCCATACTTAAAGAACCCGAGCATGCTCAGGTTCACCGCCACGCTGACGACGAGCCAGACCTTGCGCGCGTCCGGACGCTTCTCCTTCCCCATCTTGCGACCGAGATAGAAGTCGAGCGCGGTCGTGGCAAAGAGCAGGGCAGCAAACGGCGGATTCCAGGCGCCGTAGAAAAGGTAGCTCGCGACCAGGAGCAGATTCTTCCGTGCTTCCCACGAGCGCATTGTCCAATACGCGCTCACGACAACCGCGAAGAAAACGACGAACGTCAGCGAATTGAAAAGCATCCCGAGGCGCTTTCGTTAAGCGAAAGCGCGTCGTTGCGACAAGCATAAACCCGCGCAGAAAAAGGAAGACGAACCCGTCTTCCGAGTAATCAGTCAGGAGAAGCGAGACGCTCTGACGTCTTCAGCCTAACGACTCACGCCGCAGCTTACGGCTTCGGCTTGGCTGGTGACGCGGCTGGGCTGGAGGCCGCTTTCGCCGGTGACGAAGCCGTCGGGCTGGAGGCCGCTGCTTTCGCCGGTGTGGCGGTGGCAGTGGTCGCGCGGGCTCCCTTGGGGAGTGCCGTGATCACTTCAGAAGTGAAGTCGTAATTTTCCCGCGCATAGAGAATCGGCGAAAGGCCGTTCATGCTCGCACCGGATTTATCGAAGACGTAATCGAGATCCTTTGCCTTCACGCGTTCCATCACTATCTCGGTAATTTCGTTCAGGATTTCTTCGCGCACCTTCTGAACTTCCTGCTGGAATTGCTGTTCACGGGTCTGGCGAAAAGCGTTGATGTCGCGCTCCATCGTCTGGATGCCCGCGATCTTTTCGTCCCGCTCTTTTCCTTTGGTGGCCTTGGCTTCGGCGCTCAGAGCAGGCGCATCGAGCTGCAATTTGATCTTGTTGATGTCATCGAGCGCTTTTTTATAAGCGTCCGCTTTGTCATCGAACTCCTTCTTCGCAACGTTTTTGCTTTCGTTGAACTTGACCTCCGCCTCTTTCGTCTTGGGGTGTTCCTTGAAGATACGGTCCATGTCGAGCATGCCGACTTTATTGTCCTGGGCGAAAGCGGCGCCAGGAAGAGCGATTGTGAAGGCGAGCGCCGCGAAGAGTAAGTTTTTCATATGGAACGGAAGGGCAGAAATGAAATTGAGCAGGGGACTTCTTAGCTGATCAATGAGCCGGCGCAAGGCTAGCCATGCGCCAGATCAACAATACGCCCCACGCGAAATGGACGCCGCCTTCACCACCTCGACCCTCGTCAACGGGCTCATCCTCGGCTGGTCGGTCGCCTGGCCCCCGGGGCCCGTCAACGCCGAGATGATCCGGCGCGGGCTGCTGCCGCAGGCGGAGGGTGGCGGTTTTTGGGCGGCCTGGCGCGTGGGCCTCGGCGCGTGCACGGGCGATTTTCTCTGGGCGCTCAGCGTCTCAGCGGGCGCAGGCGCAGTTATCAAT
>JACCXA010000168.1 GCA_013697365.1 Chthoniobacterales bacterium | reverse complement strand
CGCGTTGATTGTCGAGATAACGACAGACTGGCTCAGAGCCGACTGTAGCGTCCACAGTCCGGTCCCTTTCTGGCCGGCCTTGTCGAGAATAACGTCCACCAGCGGCTTGCCAGTGTCCGGATCGGTCCTGCCGAAAATTTGCGAGGTGATCTCGATCAAATAACTATCGAGCGGCCCCTTATTCCATTGCGTGAAGATGTCGGCCAGCTCCGGTGCTTCGCAGCCCAGGACGTCTTTGAGAATGGCGTAGGACTCGCAGATGAGCTGCATGTCGCCGTATTCGATGCCGTTGTGCACCATCTTCACATAATGGCCGGCACCGTCCGGGCCCATGTAACGACAACACGGCTCGCCATCCACCTGCGCCGCGATTTTGCGAAAGATAGGAGCGACGATTTCCCACGAGGCGCGGGAGCCGCCCGGCATCATGGACGGCCCTTTCAAGGCGCCCTCTTCACCGCCCGAGACACCGCAACCGACAAAGTGTAGGCCAAGCGGTTCGACTTCCTGGCAGCGGCGTTGCGTGTCGGTGAAGAGAGAGTTACCACCGTCGATGATGACATCGCCCGGTTCAAGAAGCGGGGTCAGCTGAGTGATGACGGCATCGACCGGGCCCCCTGCCTTCACCATGATCATGGCCTTGCGCGGACGTGCGAGCGAACCAACGAACTCTTCCATGGTAAACGTGGGTTGGATGTTTTTGCCCATCGCTTTACCCGCAGAAAATTTCTCAGTGACCTCTGTGGTGCGGTTGAAGACGACTACGGAGAAGCCTTTCGACTCCATGTTGAGGACGAGATTTTCGCCCATAACGGCGAGACCGATGAGACCAATATCACATTGCTTCGAGTTCAATTTGCGTATCCTGATTGAGGCGAACGGCGTCGTCACCCCGTACTTAACACGCATGGTAAATCCCGTCTGCGAAGTTTTCCTGACTGATTCGCACATCGCGGCACCGGCGGAATCGGTTCCCGGGGAGACGGGCGCAGTGGTGGACTTCTGGGGTGTCGTGCGTGGTCTGGAAGGCAACGCGGAGATAACTGGGATTGAGTACGAAGCCAACCGCGCGATGGCGGAATATCAACTGCGCGCCATTGCGGAAGAAGCCGCAATTACCTTTGAGTTGAAGCAGATCATCATCTGCCACCGGATTGGGTTCGTGGCGACAGGTGAAGCTTCGCTGCTCGTGCGCGTCGGGACCGGTCATCGCGCGGCCGCGTTTCGCGCCATCGAGGAGGTGGTCGACGAACTGAAGAGACGCGCGCCGATCTGGAAGCATCCGCAGTTCCGCGTGGGCTCATCGGGCGAATCGGGTGCTCGAAGTTCGTCACTGGTTCTGGCAGACTCGCCCCCGGCATGAACTGGGCGAATCGTCTGACGCTCAGCCGCCTGGGGTTGACGATCCTGTTTGTGATCGCGCTCAACTCGCAGTGGCCTTTCGGCCGAACGCTGGCGCTGATTCTGTTCATCATCGCGGGCATCACAGACTTTTTCGATGGCGAGATCGCCCGGCGTTATCGTTTCGTGACAAACTTCGGCAAGCTGATGGATCCGCTGGTCGATAAGATCATGATCGCAGCGGCGTTCATCTCGCTGGTGCCGCTGACCGCTGTGCCGGCCTGGGCGGCGACGATTGTTGTAGCTCGTGACTTCCTGATTACGGGGCTGCGGCTGATGGCTAGCTCAAAAGGACAGGTTCTTCCAGCGGAGAGCCTCGGGAAGCACAAGACATCGTGGCAGATAGTGACTGTGCTCTTCTTCCTTTTTCTGCTTGCGGCGCAGGAGCTTCGTTACGCTGATGGCCAGAGCACCTGGTGGCTGCGCGCCTGGAATGAAGGAGGCGCGGCGCTGATCTGGATCACAGTAGCGCTCACGCTCTACTCGGGCCTCGGTTATGCGTGGCGGCACCGCGCCTTAATCGCCACCGATCGGTAAGGATCAGCCCTCGGGAGCGCTTTAAAAGAAGCTCTGCGGAACTTCGACCCTATCGCCCGGCTGGAGCTTGATGTCGCGGGACGGATCACGTCGGGATTCACGCACGTCATAGACTCTGACGTTGCTCCCGCGCATGACACGAACCTTGCGTTGATCGGCGAAATCGTTGAAACCGCCCGCGGCATTGATTGCGGTGAGCAGCGTCATGTCTTCCGTGAACGGGACACGTGACGCAGTGCGGACGGCGCCGCCGACATTCACAAAGCGGGCGTTTGGCTGCATCACGATTGTGATGGTGGGATTCGTATAGACCTTGCCAGCGCGGTAACTGCCCTCGATGGAACCTGCCAGCTGGGCGGGTGTCAGCCCGTCGGCTCTGACCTTGTTAATATAAGGCAGGTTGACAGTGCCGCTGGCGTCGACGGTGTAAACGTTATTAACCTGGGCCTGTTCCTCGGCAGGTACGCCGGAAATCTTTAACTCGACTGGGTCGCCGACACGCAGCGTCGCCTGGGCCTGAGCGGAAAATGCTGACGCGACCAAAACCAAAAAAATTACGGAGGAATCACGCATCAATATTCCTCCGGACCTGAGGATCCGTTGCTCGCGGCGGTGGAAGCGGGACGCCGGGAATCGTGGCGTGCTTCCTTATCGCGGGGAGTGTAGTAGCCGTAGTAGTTTGTGTAGTAGTAGTAATTCTGGTCGTGCTTCAAATCGACGTTGTTCAAGACCACGCCAAGGACGTTTCCGCCTACTCCGAGGATAGCCTGCTTCACACGGGTCAGCATGGCGCGAGGAAAACGACGGTGTTGCACGACGATAATAGTCTGGTCGACTTCGCTCGCCAGAACCGATGCGTCGCTAACGCCGAGCATCGGCGGAGAGTCGAGGAAGACGATGTCGTAGCGCGTCTTAAGCTCTGCGATCATGTCCGACATTCGCTGAGAGTTCAAGATCCCGACCGCATCGGAAGGCAGAATCCCACTGGGTAGCAAAGAGAGGTTCTCGACGGATGTCGGGAGAATAACATCCTCCAGAAGCATGTTCGTGGTGAGATAGTTCGTGAGGCCAATTTTGTTACTGACATCGAACATGGCGTGCTGCACGGGCCGGCGCAGATCTGCGTCTACGATCAAGGTGGTGTAGCCGCCCTGCGCGGAGGTGAAGGCGAGATTGGCCAGGGTTGTCGACTTACCCTCGCCAGGGCCACCGCTCACCAATGAGATGGCGTTGGCTTCAGGACTCTTACGGTTGAACTCGATATTGGTACGCAAAATCCGATAGGCCTCCGCGTCAGGGGTATCGCCCGGCTCCTTGTGCAGGAGCTTGATGTTCTTGGGAATGATCGCCAGCACGGGCACGCCGAGGAGGCTTTCCACGTCGTCCATCGTCTTCACGCTGGTATCGAGATATTCGATAAAAAAAGCGAGGCCTAGCCCCAAAACCAATCCGACCAGAGCGCCCAGAGCCAGATTCAATCCAACGCGTGGCCGGGCCGCAAAACTAGGCGGCTCCGCGACCTGTTTCACACTGACGGCCGTGCGCGGCATGGCCATTTCCATCGTGTGCGTCTGCGCACGTGTCCGAACACCATCGAGCAACAACTTCTCTTTAATGTAATTGTTCTTGGCCCGGGTATAAGTGGCGCTCAGATTTTTTGAGGCGAGTTGCTTCTGATTAATCTGCTCGAGGCGTTTTGCCAGCTCGTCGCGTGTCGTCTGGGCGCTGCGGAGGTTTTTCTCGAGCGCGCTCCGGATGCTGGTGACCTGTTCCTCGAGCTGTTTTACGTAAACTTCCTTGGTGGCGCGTAACGCGCGCACTTTCGGGTGATTTTCTCCAAGGCCCGAATTCAAGAGGAGCGCCTCTTGCGCAACCGTCTCCTGATAGATCGGCTGAATCTTCTGAATTGTAGGATCCTGAATCTGAAGGGTTGGCATCATGCGCATCAAATCTTCGCCCTTTAGTCTTTCGATCTGCTGCAGCTGATTCGACAAGACAGCGACCTTCGTCTCGGCGTCGTTCACCTCGCCCTCCTGCTTCACGACCATGGTATTAACGGCCGTTTGAGTGTCTTCCGTTCCTTCCTGATTCAAATCAACAATTCCTTCCTCCTCACGAATGCGGCTTACTTCCGCAGCCGCGTCGTCGACCTTCTTTTGTTGCTTTGCGACCTCTTCATTCATGCTCGCGACAGCGCGATTCATGATCTCTTTCTCCTCTTCGACGCGAGTGCTCTGGTAGACCCCGACGATCTTGTTCGCGATGTCTGAGGCCTCCTGGGGATCGGTACTAAAAACGCTGATTTGCAGAAGATCAGTGTTACGGACTTCCTGGACGTCTAGTTTGCTCCGGAGACGCTGATAAGCCTGCTCACGAGAAGGCCGGTAGCCATTCGCCGACCATTTTTCTTGCAGGTTCAGATCCTCGATCACGGGATAGAGAATACCAGTGCGCTGGATAATCTGAAAAACAGTTGGCGCGAGCTGCGGATCGTGGACCGGCATATTCGGATCCATGTTGCCAAAAATGCGAACGTTCTGCGCGGTGGACTTTACCTCGATGACGACCGAGGACTGAAACTCTCGTGGCTGGAAGTAGGTCACAACCGCCGCCGTTAGCAAAACGAGAAAGAAGGCCAATAGAATCAAGACCCATCGGACGCGGATGACCCGCCAGTAGTCGAGAAAGTGAAGTTTTGCTTCTTCAGTATGCGCCATAGAAATCCCCGAAGGAGGGCAGATAGGCTACCTGAAAACGCAGCGGAAGCAAAACCGACTGCGCGTTTTACTTAGAAAGTGAATGTCGCGCCGGCGTAGATCCGATTGCGCGAATATTCACGGAAGAAGGAGCTATCGGAAATCACCTCGGTATGGGTATAGCCCACGTCGAGCGCAAAGTTTCGATTGATCGCATAGCGAGCGGTCACCGCAATATCAAAGGAGTCTTCGGCGAAGCCAGACATAACAGCGTTGCCGTCATACTCGTCATGCTGATAAGCCACCTGCAGGCCTACACTAATGCGGGCCGTGAACGCATGCCGCAGTGCCAGCGACGTGCGATAGGTCTGGCGGTTCAGAAACTCCGGCACGTCCGACTCCTCGATCGAGTAGCGGTTGCTCCAGGAAACCGAAGTGTTTTGGGCGATCGCGTAGTTGACCGTCAGTTCGGCGT
>JACCXA010000151.1 GCA_013697365.1 Chthoniobacterales bacterium | reverse complement strand
ATGGGCCGCCCGGAGACCGAGTTCGGCGGTCATAGACCGCCGCTACAGTCGCCCGTGATGCGACGATACCCGAGGAATCGGACCGGCTGCCCTCCCTCTGTTCTGTCTTGCACCGCATGGGGTTTTTCCTGCCGCGCGAATCGCTTCGCGCGCGGTGAGCTCTTACCTCGCCTTTTCAACCTTACTCAGCTCTTTGCGAGCAAAGAGCTGGGCGGTGTATTTTCTGCGACACTTTCCATGATCGCGCGCTTACGTGCGCAACCTCCGCGTGTTTTACGCGGCATGCTGCCGTGTGGTGTTCGGACTTTCCTCTAACGCGCGTTTCCACGCATCAGCGATCATCTGCCACCGAGGCGCACGTTAGCAGAATCCGGAACGCGGGAAAGCAGGAACGCGCCTCACACCGGCGATGGCACCGTGAGTAGCCACCAGCTTATCATCGCCAATCCGATTGCCAGTTTGCCAATCATTCCCGCGAGGCTCCCAAGCAATGTTCCCCAGCCGGCTTTCCCTGCGTTGATGAGTTTTTTTCCGGCAATGAGTTCGCCGATGATGGCCCCGACAATGGGCAGGACCAGCAAGGTCACGAACCCGGTGAAGATCCCTGCGATGCCACCAATCACCGCGCCGATGACGCCCCAGCGCGTCGCGCCAAAATATTTCGCGCCGAAATAGCTGCTCGCGAATTCGATCCCGTATGAGACCAGGGTCAGCAGGATCAGGACGCCGAGTCCCCACCAGCTCATCCCCTTCTCCGGCCCGACGACAACGCGATGCACGATGGCGGCCGCAAGGATAATCGTCGTGCCGGGCAGGATCGGCAGGACGGTGCCGATGAGCCCAACGGCCATTACCACGATGGCGGCAAACCACCAGAGCACATCCGCGTTCATGTCGCCGCGGACACCCTCGCGCTTACGGCAATTCTTTTGACCATGTGCAGCACGTTTCTATGTTGATCTCCTTGCCGGCCCGGCGTCACATCACATATGGCACTTTCCATTGGAACAAAAGCACCAGACTTCACTCTCCCCACCAAAACCGCTGAAGGGCCGAAGCAGATCACGTTGAGTGATCATTTCGGCAAAGAAAACACGCTCCTGCTTTTCTTCCCGATGGCCTTCACCGGCACCTGCACCACTGAGATGTGCAGCATGAGCAATGGTCTGCGCGAATATCGCGACCTGAATGCCACCGTTTATGGGATTAGCGGGGACAATCCCTTCGCGCAGGAAGCGTGGGCGCAGAAGGAGAGCATCTCCGTGCCGCTCTTAAGCGATTACGAGCACGAAGTGGCTCGGAATTACGACGTCGCCTACGATTCCTTCCTTCCTCAGCTCGGATTAACGATGGGCGGAGTAGCCAAGCGGGCCGCCTTTGTGATTGATCGCGAAGGTGTGATCCAACACGCCGAGAGCCTCGAGGACGCGCGCGAACTGCCAAATTTCGAAAGCATCAAAGCGAAGCTGACGGAGCTGAAGTGAGATAGACAGGGGATAACCGGAAGGGCCTTTCTGCCGCCTTTAGATCCCGTCAATCCTATCCCAAAAATGACTAACGAGTTCAAAACCCTGAAAACCTTCGAGGCCGGCCACGGCCGCGAAGCGCACCTCCATTCACTCCCAGCGCTTGAAGAACAAGGCATTGGCCCCATCTCGCGTTTGCCGGTCAGCATTCGGATCGTGCTCGAGTCAGTCCTGCGCAATTGCGACGGCAAAAAAGTCCGCCGCAAAGATGTCGAGACGCTGGCGAGATGGAACGCGAAGCAACCGGCGAACGAAGAGATCCCGTTCGTCGTCGCTCGTATCGTTCTGCAAGACTTCACCGGGGTGCCGTTGGTCGTTGACCTCGCCGCGATGCGGAGCGCGGTGCAACGCCTCGGCGGTGACCCGAAGATCATCGAGCCCCTCGTGCCGGTTGACCTGGTTGTCGATCACTCTGTGCAGGTTGACTTCGCGGGCTCCGCGCAGGCTTTGCAGCTGAACATGGAGATGGAATTCAAGCGCAACCGTGAGCGCTACGAGTTTCTGAAATGGGGCCAGCAGGCGTTTAAGACCTTTGGCCTCGTGCCGCCCGGCATCGGCATCGTGCACCAGGTGAATCTTGAGTATCTCGCGAAGGGAGTGCTGTCGGGGAAATTCCGAAGTGGAAATTCCGAGGTGGAAATCTTCTATCCCGACACGCTGGTGGGC
>JACCXA010000141.1 GCA_013697365.1 Chthoniobacterales bacterium | reverse complement strand
AGACCGCAGCGGCGAACATGACGGCGCTTCTGGAAGGTGCGGACTCCGAACTTTACCCGCATGTCCTCGCGGAACTGGCGGCGATGGAAGCCTGGGATGAGCTAAACGATCGCTTCTATAAGACGCTCGCTTTCGGCACCGGCGGAATACGCGGACGCACCATCGGCAAAATCGTCACCCAGGCGGAACGGGGGGCCGCGGCGGTAGGGGAGCCGCCGGAGTGCCCGTGCGTCGGCACCAACGCCATGAACTTCTACAACATCGGCCGGGCCACACGGGGCCTGGTGGCGTATCTCCACGATTGGTTCGAAACCAAGAGTTTAGCTGGCAAACCGAAAATTGTGATCGCGTATGACACGCGCTTTTTCTCGAAGGAATTTGCTGACCTCGCCGCACGAGTGGCCGCGGAGAATGGTTGCGATGCCTGCCTCTTCGACGGGCCGCGTTCTACCCCTCAGCTGTCGTTTGCAGTGCGCTATTTGCGCGCGAGCGCGGGAATCGTCGTCACGGCCAGCCATAACCCGCCGCATGACAACGGGTACAAGGTTTACTTCAGCGATGGCGCACAGGTCGTCGAGCCACACGCCGGCGGAATCATCGCGCAAGTCAACGCAATCACGAGCGAGGCCTACCCGCGCAGTGAAACGCCGGGCGAAGTGACGACGCTCGGTCAGGACGTGGACGATGCCTACATGCAGCGGCTGGAAACGCTCGTGCTCGATCCGGAGCTGGTCCGCTCGGCGAAAGATCTCCGCATCGTCTTCACGCCGATCCACGGAACTGGCGGCGTGATCATTAAACCGATGCTCGAACGCCTGGGCTTTCAGTTCATCACTGTTGAGGAACAGGATGGGTTCGACGGCCGATTTCCGACTGTTACCTCGCCAAATCCCGAGAACGCAGAGGCCCTGAAGCTCGGCGTCGAGCTCGCTCTGAAGGAGAGCGCCGACCTTGTGATCGCGACCGATCCCGACTGCGATCGCATGGGCGTAGCCGTCCGCACCGCATCCGGCGAAATGAAACTGCTAACCGGAAACCAAATCGGCTCGCTCATGGTGTACTACCGTGCGAAGACGCTCTTCGAGCAGGGTGTGCTTCACGCCGGGAACGCCGAGCGCGGCGTGATCATCAAAACTTTCGTCACGACTGATCTGCAGAAAGCGATTGCCGAGCATTACGGATTGCGCTGCGTCGAGACGTTGACGGGCTTTAAATACATCGGCGCGAAGCTCGGCAAATATGAGCGAGCGATCGCGGGGCCGAAGTCGTTAGACGATTTTGGAAAGGATGCCGCGCTGCGGCGTCCGGGCAGCGATAAGCAGGACAAGGCTCGCCGTCCCTACCATGAGCTCTCGGAAGATGAGACGCGCCGGCTCCGCCTGGAGCATTCGTCGCTCTACATTTTCGGAGGCGAAGAGAGCTACGGCTACAGCGGCGCAGACTTCGTGCGGGACAAGGATGGGAACGGCGCCACGATCATGTTTTGCGAAGTGGCAGCACACGCGAAGTCTCGTGGTTTAACCCTGGACGCCCTCCTCGACGATGTCTTCGCGACCTTCGGTTATTTCCAGGAAAAAAATGGCGCCCTGACTTTCGAAGGCGCAGAAGGCGCGGCGAAAATCAAGCAGTTGCTGGAATCGTATGTCGCGAATCCGCCGCCCGAAATGCTGGGATCAAAGGTGACGGCGGTGAAGAATTTCGAGACGGAGACTTTCCGCGATGTCGAGGGCGACGCCATTCCGAAAGAGAAGATGCTCATCTTCGAATTGGACGATCGGACGCGAATCGCGATCCGCGGATCGGGGACGGAGCCGAAGATAAAGTATTACCTCTTCGCGCAGAAGCGGCCGACGAACGCCCGGTTAAGTGAGACCGAATTGAGCGAGAGCAAGACGTCGGTGAGCGCGCACCTCGAGCAGCTTTGGAGTTGGTTACAGGAAGACGCCGCCGTGCGGGTGCACTAAGCGCCTCGACAGCAGACCTTCCATTGCACAGACTGCGGAACGATGGGGCAGGAAATCAAGCTCAGCGGCGGCGAGATCAGCGTCCTGAAAAGTATCGGGACGAGCGGCTCGCCCACCCTTGGCAAGGTCCTGCTCGAGAAGGCTGAGTCCGTCGAACAGGCCGAGTTGATCGAGACGCTGAATGGCTTGATCGAAATGGACTATGTCGTGGCGAATCGGGTCAACCTCCGCACCGTGGAGGAAGTGGAGAAAACGTTCTTCCGCGTTTCTCCCGCGTATTCTCGGGACCTGCGCGACGCGATGAATCCCTCGAAAAAGCGCGAAGAGCAACGCGCCCGCCGGGACCGTCGCGGCTAAATTTTCTCCGTGGACTGGGTGAAGAAAGCGCTGCGGTGCTGGCCGTGGCTCGCGGCCATTGCCAGTGGTGCACTCTACCGCGCCTGCTTTGCTCCATACGGTCAGGGATGGCTGTGCTGGGTAGCGCTAACGCCTCTACTGGCAGCAGTTTGGTTCTCCGGGGAACACGCAAAGCGCCGTTGGCTCCGAGACCTCCTCCTTGGTTACGTCGCGGGGGTGGTGTTTTTCGGGAGCGTGTTCTCGTGGCTGGTCACGGTCACCGTGCCCGGCGCCGTCCTGGTCGGTCTTTACATGGCCGTTTACATGGCGCTTTGGGGGTGGCTCGCCGGCCGGCTGCGTCCAGGCGGGCTGCGGCCGGTGGCAGTAAAAGGCCCGACAGGCATTGATGCAGTCACCCAGCGCCTCGCACAAAAACAAGCGGCTGGGAGCGGCGGCCTTCCGTCCGGCGGGAGGGAGGCGCCGCTCCCAGTCCCAGTCACGTCGCCGTGGCTTAGCTCTTCTCGGAATCTGCTCCTCGCCTTCCTCCTCGCGAGCGCCTGGGTCGCGCTCGAGACCGTGCGCAGTCATCTCTTTTCCGGCTGGGGCTGGAACATGCTCGGCAGCGCCTTGCATGCGCAATGGGCCATGATCCAAATCGTGGACATGACAGGTGTGGCGGGTCTCTCTTTCCTGACCGCATGGACGAATGTGATTCTGGTCGCGACCGTGCGCCGCTTTATGCTGGAGACACAGGTCCGAAAGGTGCGCCCGCATTTTGATCTGACACTGACGATGGCGGCACTCGTCGGCGTGATGGGCTACGGAATCCGTGCCGTACAAGTGCGCCAACCGTCCAGCACCGTGCGGATCGCGGCATTGCAACCGAACATCCCGCGCGAGCAAAAGTTCAGCGCTGAGCATGCGCAGTCGACGTTCGATAAGTTTGCGGAGCTCAGCCGCGTGGCGCTGCAATCGCGTCCCGACCTCCTGCTTTGGCCGGAAAGCTCGATGCCTCATGTCGTCTTGCCGGGCACCGACAGTTACGACTTCGTGATGCAGTTCTCTTCAGAGATCAAAACCGATCTGCTCCTTGGCGTGATCGATGAAGATGACCAGGACGCCTACAACGCGGCGATTCTCGTCGCTGGTGGAGATCAGCAGATTCAGTTGTATCGCAAACTCCACCTTGTGCCGTTTGGCGAATATGTGCCGGGACGCCACACGCTGCCGGGGATCGGCGCAATCGTCGGGGACCAGGTGCCGGAAGACTTTGGTTTCGGGAAAGAGTTCACCGTTCTGAAGACGTCGCGCCCAGATGTGAGACTGGCGCCCTTGATCTGCTTCGAAGACACGATCGGCGAGCTGACCCGGCAGTTTGTGCGGCGCGGCGCGAACTTGCTCACCAACGTGACCAACGACGGGTGGTTCCTCCGTTCCGCCGGCTCACAACAGCATCTCGACAACGCCGTCTTCCGCTGCGTGGAGAATCGGCTTCCGATGGTGCGATCGGCCAACACAGGCATCACCTGTTTCATCAACGAGTTCGGGCGCATCACGCAGATTTTGTTAGATGAGACGGGCAGCCAGTTCACCGAAGGCGTGCTCACGGGCGAAATCTCCGTGCCGACCGATCCGACGCCGACGTTTTACGTGAGGCACGGTGAGTTGTTCGCCCACATCTGCACCGGGATCGGCGTGCTGACTCTGCTCGCGCTTCTGCCCCGACTCGTCCGGCGACAAGGCGCTCCGCGAGCGTAGGGCGTTGTCATCCTCCGGGCGAAGTTGGAGATCTCGTGGATGCTTTAGACACCGTCGTTCGTGGCTAGAAGACCTTCCTCATCGGCACGAATTCGATCTCGACGTCCTCTCCGACTGTAAACGTCGTGCGCGGACGAGGTAGATAGCCGTTCGTTTCGTAAAATGACACGCCTGGCAAGGTCGACATAAGCTCCGCTGATTTGTAGCCGGCGGCGCGGGCCTCAGCTTCGCACCTCGTCAGCAGAGTGCGCCCGACGCCCTGTCTCGCCAATTTTGGGTGGACGAAGAAGGCGCGAATTCTTGCCGCGTCCCTCGCAGGATCGGCCAGACCGGGATCGCGCGCCGCATATTGGTCGCCACCGAACAATGTTCGCCGTTTGCTCCAACCTCCGCACCCGACAAGTTCGCCTTTCTCCTCCGCCACGAAATAGGTGGCGTCAGCGATCAACGTGGTGTCGACGCCGAAAACATGAGCGATTGCAGCTTCGATCTGCTCACTCTTGTAATAGTCCCGGCTAAGTGCGCGCGCCGAAACCACGATCAGGTCCCGGATCTGATCGACATCCGAGAGCTCGGCGACACGCACGGTGACCTTCGGCTCGGGTGGCATCCTTCAGTCGACGGAGTTGTGAACCTCCGGTCCGACGCGCGCCCTTACTTGGTTACCTTCTTGACGAAATCTTTGATCGCGCCCGAAACCGTCGCCTGTTCGCGCTCGTTTCTCTGCCGGGACGATTTCGACGGCGCGGCTTTCGCCTTCACGTTGATGACGGACCGAGCGAGCTTCGTCAGCTTCTGGTCGGTGGCGCCTTCTTCCTTGATCGTGGTGTCGAGGACCTTCGCGCCCTTCTTATCGCCAAGAAGCTCGGCATAAGTGCGAGCGCAACCGTAGCCGGCAATTTCGTAATGCTCCACGCGCTGGGCCGCGGAAATGAGCCCCGCATCGCGCACCTCTTCATCGGCATCTTCGCCGATCATTTCGTCGCCTTCCTTCAGAACCCCCTCCATGCCCTGACACTTTGGACCGCGGGTCGAATGGCCATGGCTCGCGAGAAGATCTTCCAGCCGCTTCGCCTGTCGCTTTGTTTGATCAAGATGCTGGCTGAAGGCGGACTTAAGTTGCCTGTTGCTGGCTGCCTTCACCATTTTCGGCATCGCTTTGATGATCTGACGCTCCGCGCTGTAAAGGTCTTTTAGCTCGTGCACGTATAAGTCTTTGAGAGTTTCCAATTCCATAAGATTGGGAATCGCATGCGCGTCATCTTCCGGCTCCCTCAGGCGAACAAGCCTAGACCTGCGTGCGGTATGCGCAGATGCTCTTCTCATGGATTACCGGATTCGGCCGCTGACGCCGGCGGATGAACCCATCCTGTGGGAAATGCTGTATCAGGCATTGCATCATCCGGAGGCCAGGACCAAACCTTCGCGCGAGATTGTGCGTCAGCCGGAGTTCGCACGTTACGCCGAGCACTGGGGCCGCACAGGCGACGCGGGCTTCGTCGCGCACGACGCCGGAAATCACGGACTGCTCGGTGCGGTCTGGTTCCGCCAGCCGATTGGTGATGCCTTGCCGGAGCTCGCCTTCGCCGTGCAACCGGGCCATCGCAATCGGGGCATCGGCGCCGCGTTGCTCACGCAGTGGGTGCGCGCGAATCCGGCGCAGGATGCAATCTCCTTAAGGGTTGGCGCGTCCCACCCGGCCGTGCGTCTCTATGAGCGGTTCGGATTCAGAGTTGTCGAGCACAAGACGGATACCGTGACGATGCGACGGGATTGATGGGCGCAGAGGTGTTTACTTAAAATCCCGGCCTTACGCGGCGGCCGCGCCTAGCGCCCTCGCCCACTCCGGCCGCGTTGTAAGCGCGCGACCTGATCTGCACTAAGACCCGCCGCCTCCAGCATGGCGGGCCCTTCCGCAGGATCCTGCCGCACTACTTCGCGGCCCACGCGCTCGAGCGTTCGCGTGCGCGCCGCCTCGTCCTCCATCGTGCCGATC
>JACCXA010000122.1 GCA_013697365.1 Chthoniobacterales bacterium | reverse complement strand
CGTCACGATGCCCTGGCGTTTCCCACTCGCTTCGCCCGCCATGTATTCCCAGCCGCGTCCACACGGAGTCCCAAGTGATTGCCGCGTTTGGAACTTGCCGCTTTTCGGGTCGATCGCCGTCACATTGAAGGTCGGCCAGATGCGATGCACATCCTGGTCGATGTAGGAACCGTCGGTGCTGGCGAAATACTTCTGCTCGTTGATCTGAAAGAGATTCGTGTTGATGAAATTCGCGCCATTCGCCATCGCGCTCTTGTTCACTTCCATGAGGAGCGCGACCTTCTCCGCCATCGGCACTTCAAAAGCGTTCTTCACGATCGGCGTGCGCCAGCTCACTTCGCCGACGCCCTTCTGCGGCGCGAGAATCACCGGAGTGTCCTGCAGCTTGGCGTTCGCCTTTGCGATCGCAACGGCCTGCTCCGCCGCTTTCGCAATTGATTCCGGCGTGAGCTGATCCGTCGCGCAAAAGCCCCAGGCGCCATCCGCGATCACCCGGACGCCCGCCCCATAGCTCTCTCCGCTCGCGATGTTCTCGACCCGATCTTCGCGCGTGATAATTGCCTGGTTCAGATAACGGCCGATGCGCACATCCACATACTTTGCCCCTTTCTTTGTGGCCGCATTTAAAGCGGCGTCCGCCAGCTTCTTCTTTTCCGACGCGGGGACCGGGGCGAGTTGAGCAAAGGCGCTGCCGGGGCGCGCCCAGTTCGGGACTAATAGAAGACCGGTCGTCAGACCGGTGTAGTGGAGAAATTTGCGTCGGTTCATGTGTGTGAATGGAAGCGCCGCCGAGGCCTGTTCTTTTCGTCGGCGAGTTGAAACTACGAACGCCCGCACGCCGTGCAAAAGGAATTGCTTACGGCCGGATCTCTCTGCCATGGAGCGGCCTTTCCCCGATTGAAACCAGCAGCCAAACACGCCACGGCGGACGAATCATTCTCGCGGCGGGCAAGATCAAGACGCCGCGCTTCCATACATTTTAGCTACCCATCTACATCTATGTTTCGCTGGATCATTCGCTTGGTTGTTCTCCGCTACGGCGCGCAGCTTGTGCGCCGGCTCTTTTCTTCACGTGCGGCGGGCCGGAATCCCGGAGGGCCGACCCGGCCGCGTGGCCGCTAGTGCCAGTCATAAAAAAGTTCTTTCAGATTTCCAAAGAAGCGGCCTCGGAGTTTTTCGCGGACGATGCGATGAGCCTCGCGGCCGCGCTCGCGCTTTACACGGTGATCGCGCTCGCGCCGCTCATCACCGTGATGTTGACCATCGCGGGCATGATCTTCGGCGATCAGGCCTCGGAAGGCTTCGTCCAGCAAGTCGAGGGGTTAATTGGAAAATCCGGGGCGGAAGCAGTCCGGGACATTGTTGATAACGCCAAGAAGCCAAGCTCTGGCATTCTCCAGGCGACACTGGGGTTTCTGCTCGTTCTGGTGAGCGCGTCAGCGGTCTTTGCTCAGCTTCAGTCCTCCTTGAACCGCATTTGGAACGTCGTCACCAAGCCCGGTCTCGGGATCATGCACATGGTTAAGACGCGTCTCTTTTCCATGGCGGTGGTCGCGGCCCTTGGCTTCCTGCTCATGGTTTCGCTCGGTGTAAGCACCATCCTGGCAGCGCTCGGCAGCTACTTCAAAACCCTCGCGCCGGAGATGGAGGTCCTGCTCCATGTCGTGAACTTCGTCGTCGCGGTTGGCGTCACGACCGTGCTCTTCGCCTGCATCTTCAAATACATCCCCGATGTCATCATTCGGTGGCGTGATGTTTGGGTTGGTGCGCTCGTCACAGCGTTGCTTTTCAACCTTGGCCAGATCGGTCTCGGTATTTATCTCGGGAACAGCGCGACGGCGGCCGAGTACGGCGCGGCGGGTTCCTTGATGGTGCTCATCCTGTGGCTCTACTATTCCACTGCGATCCTGTTTTACGGCGCGGAATGGGCGCAGGTCCGCGCCCGACTCCTTGGCAATCGCCTCGAACCCGCGGCTCATGCCAATCGCCTCGTTGTGGAAGCACGCGACGCCAATGATCCGGAAGCGGAATCCAAGGTCGCGGACAAGAGCGCAAAAGATCGGATGTCTGGCAGGTAAGAGCCGCTCTCGGACCGGCTCCGGCTCTGGTTCCCTACGATGCCTTGCACAGGCATTGTGCTAGTTTGGCTCTTGTCCCGTTGCCAGGGTGGCGAAATTGGCAGACGCGCCAGACTTAGGATTGCGAAATCATCGCTTTCAAAGCGTCTCGCTACACTTCAAGCGCAACGCATGTTGCGAGGAGAATTGGCCTTTTTTGCGAGGAGGTAACTTCCGAGGACAGCAGAACATCCGCCGTTCTAGCACAAATCCAAGTGCACAGACG
>JACCXA010000092.1 GCA_013697365.1 Chthoniobacterales bacterium | reverse complement strand
CATGAAAGGTTTTTGTAGGCGCTTGCTTCGTAATGGTCTTTCCGGAAGGGACGAATTGCTTCCCTTGCATTCCATTCTGCAGCGCCATGTCCGGTTTGAGCAATCGATCGAGCAACTTTTTCTCCTGAATTTGCGCATGTCCGAGCGCGGCGCTGCTGCAAAGGATGAGCAAGACAATGAGAATCCGGCGCACGAAATTGAAGCTGAGAATCGTGCTCCAGCTTGTAAAGGAAATACCGTGATGTCGCCCTCAGCTGGTTGTGGCGGGCAAATGGTCAGCTGGCTGGTTTGTGGCGGTGGTCGGGATCCATAAAAACCTGCGGCCGACTGACGCTTCTGTCGCGGGAAGTGGGGCCACGATGTAAGCTAAACGTGTGCTGGATTCTCCCGATGTTTCCTTTATGCGCGAAGCGCTGCGCCAGGCGCAAAAGGCGCTTAAGGCCAAGGAGGTTCCGGTTGGAGCGGTTGTCGTGCAATCGGGAAGGGTCATCGCTCGTGCCTATAACCAGGTAGAGCTATTAAAGGACGCGACTGCGCACGCGGAGATGCTCGCAATCACCCAGGCAGAAGCGGCCGTAGGCGATTGGCGGCTGAACGATTGCGATCTTTACGTCACGAAAGAACCTTGCCCGATGTGCGCCGGGGCACTGCTCCATGTCCGCATGCGCCGGGTCATTTTCGGTTGCCAAGACGAACGCGGTGGAGCGGCCGGAGGGTTAATGAATTTGCTCCAGATGCCGACGCTTAATCATCGCTGCGACATCACCACCAACGTCTTGCAGGAAGAATGTGCCGCTCTCCTGAAAAGCTTCTTTCAGGCACGTCGGAAGGTGAACGGAGATCCGGCCTAGAGCTGTCAGCCTGACGACATGACCGGGGTTCGGCTCAACCTTGGCTGATGCGGAACTTTTGGCGACGCACGTCGGCTTTCTCAACGGCGCGACGCTCGCGGCTGCCAGCGATTCCCAGCTTGATTTCTTCACCGAGCTCGGGGTTCACCTCGTCGCCCAGTTCCATCATGATCAAAGTTGAAGCTGGCGGAACGTTCGACCCGGAGATAATCACCCGCGCAACATAGGTGCCGGCGTCAAGATCCGGCGGCGGACTGAATTTTACGCCACCGCTGCCAGCGGCAACCCCAGACGCCTGGTTGGGAAATGAAAAGGCGCACTTGATCGAACGCCCGATCACAAATCCACTTTTGTAACGGCCTGCGCCCGTAAAGCTACAAAGCAAAATTGGCGTCGAGAAGCCCGGCGGCAGATCAATTTCAGAACCTTCGAGGGCATGCTGCGATGAGCGCACATGGTCGCAACTCATCCGGGGCCCCGGCACAAACTTGTAGAAATCAGTCGCGACCGCCCGGATGTGGGCAGCAGGTGAATGACCTGCGTTGCGCAGAATGAAGGGCGCCGCGAGCGAGTACACGGCGATGTTCTCGTTCGAGAAGTTCTGTTTCGGCGCGAAATAATTGCCCGGGATCGCGATGTGGAGGATGGGGCGCCGCAGCCAACGCAGAAGCTGGGGCAACAATGCCACCAGGACCACCCCGAGCAGGGCAATGACGCCAAGAAGGTTGATGAAACCGGCCTCGTGGTAGGGTCTTAAATCTCGGAGAAATTCGCTCACGATACGCAATGTGGTTGATATGAACGCGGCCGCTGCCTCGCAACGATTCGCTAACGTAAATCGCCGCTCCCGTCCATCCTTCATCCATGCCGGGCGCGCCAAAATCCAAGATCTTTCGTTCGCGAACCTGAATCGTCCGCCGAAGAAAGGGTCCCAAGGCGAGCTGAAACCTAAACAACCGCGGCGTTCTAACGACTGGCTGCCTCGCAAGGATTCGAACCTTGACAAAGAGATCCAGAATCTCTCGTGCTACCGTTACACCACGAGGCAAGAGCGGCGGAACCTATCGTTCCAATTCGCGGCGCCAGCAAGTCTTCTGCGACTCAGCGGAAGTAAATCGAAATCAGAAAAGGCTGCGGCGCCCGGCGCAGGCTGGTCAAAGCCTGGCTGGTGCTAACTTGGGAGCCAGCCAGACTTCGGCGCCTTCGCGCGCGGCTTCGACCTCCATTGGAGAGCCGCTTTCCACCACCAAAAAACGAGCCCGCTCCAGCATCTCGTCGATCTTTTCATCATCGTGGCTCGGGTCGTGATGAAAGAGAATGAGCTTCCGAACCTTCGCTTCGAGGGCGAGGGAGACCACGCGGCTGAGCGAGCCGTGTCCCCAGCCGATATGTCGCTGATATTCGTCATCGGTATATTGCGCGTCGATGATGAGAACGTCGCATTCGAAGAGAAACTCCACGAGCTTCTGACGCTCGGTTCGCGCGAATTCCTGGGCATCCTCTCGGCTCGTGTGGTCGCGATCCGCGATATACAGCTTGAGCAACTCGTAGGGCTCGTTATCGGGGAAGAATGCGATTGAGCCTCCGCTGGTCGTTAAGCGATACCCGGCGCATATCCCAGGGTGATTCGCGAACTTCGCACGAACCTGCACTGCGCCGACCTCGAACTCCATTTCTTTCAACTCTTCGATCGCGATGTTGCTCGGAAGATCGCGCAGGCTGACCGGGAAGAACGGCGTCTCCATCTGTCCCGCGAGGATCTTCCCGAGCCCGGCTCTGGCACCTTCGTAGCCCAGGACGCGGATTTCATTCTTCTGATTGTAGACGGGGAGAAAAAACGGCAGCCCCTGGATGTGGTCCCAGTGGGTGTGCGTGATCAGGAGCGTCAGCTTCACACAGCGCTCGCCGAATTCGTTTTCCAAGGCTATTCCGAGAGACCGAATGCCCGAGCCGGCATCCAGGACGATGATCTCACCATCGGCGCGAATTTCGACGCAGCTGGTGTTTCCTCCGTAGCGCACGGTCGACGGACCTGGAACCGGAATGGAGCCGCGCACACCCCACAATTTAATGCGGGTGGAAGGGGTATGAAATTGTGCGCCATTGTTCCCCGGGGCTGGTTTCCTCGGGACCTGCGGCAGAATGCGTTCGATCGAGGAGGAAAGCAGATCCCACGTGATCGGCTTCACGAGGTACTCGTCCGCGCCAGCTTCCAGGGCACTGGTTCGATCAACGCCGTAGTCGCGTCCGGAAATGACGATGATCTTGGTAGGCTGGAGCTGCTCGCGTATCGCGCGGCAGACTTGAAAGCCATTAGCCTTCGGCATCAGCAGATCGCAAAGGATGACGTCCGGATGATGCTTGAGAGCGAGATCGATCCCCACTTCACCATCCCCGGCTTCGAAGACCGTCCAGTGGTCGCGCGAAAATAAATCACTCGTGGCGCGGCGACTTTCGTCGTCATCTTCAATTAATAAGACGGTGGGCATTCGATCGGCAGTCACAAGTTAGTCGATGGGAAGCAATCTCCAAAGCGATCCTTGGGCCAAGAAGTCTACTTCTGTCAATCGTTTACGGGAGGATAGAGGTGCGAAAAAAAAAGCCACCGTGAAGAATCACGGTGGCCTCTCTAGGAGAGAAGCAAAAGACTCTAGTTGATTCGGCGGCGGAGGAGCGAGCTGAGATAGCCGATTGCACCCAGGCTGCAGAACCCGATGATGGGACCCAGCGCCGACATCTCAGGCACCGGCACGCTGATCAGACCGATGTTATCAATTTTGGACCCGGCCGTCGGTCCGGACGAGCGAGTTGCATGGCCAGTGAAAAAGTCGGTGCGCAATTGATCCGTCGTCGAGGCGACAGAAAAAGTGCCAAGGAAAGCCGTTCCCGGAATCGGCGTCGTGCCGTTGTAGGTCCAGGTCAGATTGAGGACGCCGGCATCGTCCTCGGGCAGAACAGTCGCTGGTGTCGTGCCGATAAGCAGTGAGGTGAACGACCAGTCCGCAGGTTGCACATTCGACCCCGCAATTAGATTGCCAAAATCGTAAATCGTAAAGAAATCACCCGGTTGGACCGTCTGATCGACCGTGACATTGGTGGTGTAGTTCCACCGGAAGTCCGAACCGTCCGCCGCGATCGAGCCGAGCGTGGGGATGATATCGCCCCGCGCCGCAAAAATGGAAACCATGAAGGCAACAAAACTGAAGAAATATTTTTTCGTCATAGCGAGAGCGGATTCCCTGGCTGGTTCATCTCAGGTTTGAGTCGCAGGGTCAACTTCATTATCGTGCCACCAGACTAAATACCTTTAGCGCTAGAGGCGGAGCGTCCCTCCAGTGATATGATGGCTCCGTGAATGGCGCTTCGACGGCACCCCAAGCTCGCGTGCCAATCCCGTGGACAACTCTCATGTTCGTTGGATTTTGGACATGGGCGATCTGGAGCTGCGCGGAGCATTGGCGCGGCAACCCGAACTATTCTTACGGCTGGGCAGTTCCTTGTCTTGCGCTCGCCTTTGGGCTGCGCCGCGCCTGGATGAATGAAGAACGCGGCGAGGTGCGCGCGACCTGGGGGAGAACTCCTTTCGTTTTGAGTTTGGCCCTCGCGGCCGTCGTCAGCGCGCTCATTTTTGGACTCGAGTTCGCGCGCCAGCAGATGTGGCATCCGCAGATTGTGCTGGAGCTGATTTGTCTGCTCGCAGTGGGCTTCAGCTTTTATGCTTTTTGGAGGGGAAGCGGATGGACCAGTGCTCGCGCCCAGATCTTCCCGGTCGTGTTCTTTTTTACCGCAGTGCCCTGGCCGGCGCGTTTCGAGCAGCCCGTTACCAGCAGTCTCATGAGCTGGGTCGCAACCGCGACGGCCGAGCTCCTGCATTGGATCGGCGTGGAAGCGCAGACATCCGGCGGAGCGATTGCGCTTCGCTCGGGGCTCGTTGGGATCACGGAAGCGTGCAGCGGGATCCGGTCGTTGCAGGCCGGGATAATGTTCGGTCTCGCACTTGGGGAATGGTTCCTTTTGCGACCAGGGCGGCGTTTTGCCTTGCTCGTCATCGCCGTCGCTCTCGCTCTTCTCACTAATCTTGGCCGCACCCTCGGTCTCGCTTTGCAGGCGGAATGGCACGGCGTGCACGCCGTGGAAAAGGTCCATGACATGATCGGCAATGTGGCAATTAGCACGCTGATTGGCGGAGTCTGGCTGGCAGGGAAATTGATGAGCGAGCCAAAGCCGCCCCGTCCAGTCGTCCCCGTTCGGCATTTTCTGGCGCGGGCGAGCGCGTTCCTGCGAGGAATGCTGGTCGTGGGAGAGCCAGCTCTGGCGGCGGCTTTGATCGCGTCGTTCATCGCGTTCATCTCAGCACGGGGGCTCTACGCTGCTATTGAGGCGCAGGATCACGCGCAGACTTCAGCCTTCTTTGGATTGCGGGCGGACGCGTCGCGCTCCCCGCAGATCTTGCCGGTGCCGAAGGAGATTTGGAATGAACTTCGCCCCACCAGTGGCGACTACATTCGGTTTGAGTCCCTGAAGCTGCCCCGCGGCGGAGCGGACCTTTATCATTTCTTCTGGAAACCTTCGCCGTGGAATCGTTTCGCGCTCGTTCATCGACCCGACATCTGCATGCCCGGTGTCGGCTGGCAATCGACCGCTCCGCCCGAGCCGGTCGAGGTCGAGTTCGACGGCGGGAAGGTGCGCTGTTATTTGTTCCGCTTCCGCCAGGGGAATCACCACGCGGTGCAAGTTTGGGGTGTCTGGCGCAATGGCATTCCGCTTTCACTCGATTACCAGGTCGCACAGGTCCTGGGAGACGCCGAGCCGCCGCCCGAGTTGGAGCTCGGAGGCAAGCGCCGCTCGGCCACGGAAATCGTAGCCTGTAGTTTGATCAGCGTGGAAACGGCCCCATCGGCGGAGACAGCGGTGGCAGTCCTGCGTTCCGTCTTCGAATATAATCCGCAGTGATCGAACGAGAATTTCCCAGCCGCGGTGACCGTCAGGCGCGCCAAGCGGCGCGGCGGAAAACCATCATCATCTGGAGTTCCGTTCTCGTCCTTCTTCTTGCGTTGCTCCTGGGCGTGAAACCCGTCTACCGCGGCTTGAAGGCCCGGCGGGCGAATCAGCTCGCGGCGGAAGCGGAGGGGATGGTTCGCGATGGAAAGTTCACTGAAGCCGCCAGTAGATACCGGGCCGCTCTGCAGTTGGATCCGCTGGGTTATCGGCCGCTCGCGGGCGCAGCGCGACTGGCGACCCGCGGTGGTCGTCCGGAAGCGAGGGACATCTGGTTGCAGGTCATGCGCCTTCCGGAGGTGACATCGGCGGACCGCCAGGATTATGCCAACTTGTTGCTTCAACGCGGCGCAACCGGCCCAGCCGAGAAGATCATCGAAAATCTCCTCAAGACGGCGCCCGACGCAAAGACAATGGGTCTGGCCGCACAGTATTCTGACAAAACGGGTCACGAAGAGAAAGCCATCCAGTTTGCGCGCATTCGGATTGAGCGCGCGCCGGAGGATGCAGCGCCGCGGTTTCAATTAGCGGAGTTGCTCGCGAAGTCGAGCGATGCAGCGAAGCGGGAGGAGGCGCGTCAAATACTCTGGGTCGTGGCCGGCCAGGAAGGCCCTTCCAGGAAAGCTGCGATCGAAGCGTTAGCTCGCGCACCTGAGCTCTCGACACAAGAACAGCAGCGCGTTCTGGTCGCGCTCGAGGCTTTCCCGGATCGCAGCATTATCCAAGACCTCCTCGCGGCTGAAATAAGACTGAAGCTACAGCCGGAGGCTCCAGAGCAGATTTATGGGGAAGCGATCGGACGATGGGGGGGAGGCGAGACGGGCGAAGTGGCCGACCTGGCGCACTGGTTGAATGGACATGGGCAATCCGAGCGCGTGCTGACCTTGCTTCCCACCGAGCGCGCAGTCGGTTCCGAAGCTTTGCTTTTGTCACGTCTCGACGCACTCGCCAAGCTCGAGCGTTGGAAGGAGATCGACAGTCTCCTGGAGCGACCCGATCTGACGCTAGACCCTGCGGTGGCCGAAAGTTTCCGGGCGCGCGCCGCGATGAGCCAGAACGCTTCGATGGACGCGGAGCTGCGTTGGGAACGCGCGCTCGCGCTCGCCAGCGGTGACCCTCCCAAGCTGCGTTTTCTGGCGAAATTCGCCGAGCAATGCCAGGCCAACGCTGTTGCCTTGAAGGCCTTCAACCAGCTCGCGAGACTTCCGGAACATGCGGCTTTCGCGCAAAGAGGCCGCCAGCGCTTGATCGAGCGGACGGGCGACGCCACCGCCGCGCGCGTTGTCGCCGAACGCCTGACAGCGGTAGCTCCGGAGGATGTCAACGCGCAGGCGCAACTGACACATTTGAATCTCCTGCTCGGTGTGGAGGTCGGCGCAAATCTGGAGAAGGCAAAAGCGTTAGTAGAAAAGTACCCCACGCGTTTGTCTTTCCGAGTGAGCGCGGCGCTTGGCTATTTGCGCCAGCGAGATCCTGCTCTGGCGCTGGCCCAGTTTCAAGGACCCGCTCCCATCGAGTGGCCTCGTACGCCACCGAAATGGCGGGCAGTTTACGTTGCGGCGCTGGCAGCGAATAATCGTGGCGATGAAGCCCGACAGCTTCTTGCCACGATTCCGCTGGAGCGGCTGAACAAAGAAGAACGCGAGCTGGTCGCGCCGATCAGCGGAGAACGCTGATGGCTAGAGCAGGCTGGACCCGAATGCGCCGGGCTTCCCTTTTTTCCACCGGAGTTCCGGCGTGAGATTAATCTCTTCGGGCCGCACTTCGAACCCCGCGGCCCGGAGCAGATAGGCCACACCTTCGCGACTTTCCATCGTCTCCTTCAGGCTGCGCGCGAAGAGTTCAATGTATTCCTTGTAAGATTCCAGGGCGAGCTTCTCTTCGGCAAAATGCTCGGCGAGCGACTCGTCGTGATAGTCGATCAATTCGATCAGGGCACGACGTAATTTCAGCCGCATCTCCGGATCGACGACGATCTTGAAAGGCGTAGCGCCGGGATCAGGCACCAAGGGCATGCGCCGGGCCAGCGGTTGCTCGGTGGCCGCGAGCTGATAATCCTGTGGCTCTGCCATCTAGAAGAAAATCGGGATGATCAGAATGGCGACGATGTTGACCACTTTGATCATCGGATTGATGGCAGGACCGGCCGTGTCCTTGTAGGGATCGCCGACCGTGTCGCCCGTCACAGAAGCGGCATGCGCGAACGAGCCTTTTCCGCCCAGGTTACCCTCTTCGATGTACTTCTTTGCGTTGTCCCAAGCACCGCCACTGGACGTCATCGCGATCGCCATGAAAAGGCCGGTTACGATCGTTCCGACCAAGAGGCCGCCCAAAACTACCGGCCCGAGCTGAGGGGTCATCGCCACCACCACCACGAAGAGAATCGGCAGCAGGGCAGGGATGATCATCTCGCGCAGAGCTGCCTTCGTCACAATATCGACGCAGACGCCGTAATCGGGTTTGTCTTCGCCGCGCAGGATGCCCGGTTTCGCCGCAAGCTGCCGCCGGACTTCGCGCACAACGGCTCCGGCGGCTTTCCCGACCGCATCCATGCTGAAGGCGGTAAACATATATGGAAGCAGACCGCCAATGAAGAGCCCGATAATGACCTTCGGATCATTCAGCGAGAAATCGAAGGTGTAATCGAGCCCCTTAGCGAGAAAATGCGCGCGCAACTCCTCGACGTAGGAGCCGAACAAAACCAGCGCGGCCAGACCGGCGGAGGCAATGGCGTATCCCTTGGTCACGGCCTTCATCGTGTTGCCCACTTGATCCAGTTCATCCGTCGTATCGCGCACTTCCTTGGGGAGATTACTCATGACGGCGATGCCGCCCGCGTTGTCCGTGATGGGGCCAAAGGCATCGAGCGAGATGATGATGCCGGCCATCGAAAGCATGCTCATGACCGCGATCGCAATGCCGTAAAGACCCGCGAAGTGATAGCTCAGGAGGATGGAAAGGCCGATAAACGCGACCGGGAGCGCGGTCGCATGCTGGCCGATCGCGAGACCGGCGATGATGTTAGTGGCGTGCCCGGTCTCCGAGGATTTTGCAATCTTGCGGACAGGGCGATAAGCGGTGGAGGTGTAGTAATTAGTGATCAGCACCACGATGCCCGTGAGCAGCAGACCGACGAGCGCGGCCACGTAGAGTGAGTTCGACGAGCGTTGCAGACCTGCCACGGTGACACCATTTGGAAACATCATCCGTGTCGCAGGCCAGAATAAGATCGCGGAAACCAACGCGCTCGCGCCGACCGCGCCCATGAGGGCCGTGCCGGGCTTGGCACCGGTAATGTTAACGAAGACAATTCCGACGACGGCGCCCAGGACGGAGATGCCACCCAACACAAACGGGTAGATGATTGCGGCCGGATCGTTAGCGATCGTGAGTGCGCCGATCAGAATCGCGCCGATCAAGCTGACGGCATAAGTCTCGAAAACGTCCGCCGCCATCCCGGCGCAGTCCCCCACGTTGTCGCCTACGTTATCCGCGATCGTAGCAGGGTTGCGCGGATCGTCTTCGTCCAGGTTGCTCTCGATCTTGCCGACAAGATCCGCGCCGACGTCAGCGGCTTTTGTGTAAATGCCGCCGCCAAGCCGCGCAAAAACACTGATTAAACTCGATCCCAGGGCAAGGCCGACCAGGCTGCGGACAGCCAGATCGTGACCCACCATCTTGCCCGCGATCGTGTAGAAAATACCGACCGACAAAAGCGCCAGTCCGACCACAAGCAAACCTGTCACAGCGCCGCCGTTAAAGGCCACGCGCATGGCCGCCGTTCGCGAAGAGCTAGCCGCTTGTGCGGTGCGCACGTTGGCCAGGACCGCGATCCGCATCCCAATGTAGCCCGCCGCCAGCGAGCAAAACGCGCCGATCAAAAACCCGATGGCCGTGGTCGCACCCATCTTGAGAAATAAGAAGATGAAAATGACGGCGGCAATGGCGCTGATCGTCACGACTTGGCGTCGCAGATAAGCCTTTGCACCCTCTTCCACCGCGGCCGCGATCTCGCGCATGCGCTCGTTTCCCGGGGACCGGCTAATGACCGCCTTAATGAGGAAAAAAGCGAAGACCAGGCCACCGGCCGCAAGGAGCATGGAAAGCGTGACGCCGGTGTCGAGAATCGAAAGAGCTAGGGTCATAGATGGGTCAGGTCCGGTTTGAAGTGCTGGAGTCTAGGTACTTTTCCCCAGCTGGCAACCGGCGGCGCTCGTTAGGAAAAGGCTACAATTCGAAGAACGAGCGCAGCCGCGTGAGGAAGGTGGCGGTGTACTCCCGCTCTCGATCGTCGGGCCCCTCCGCCAGTGCCGCTTCCTTGACGATGCCTTCGGTCTCAATCTTCCGGTGAGCCAGCAGCCCGCTCAGCTGGCTCAGGCATTCCGGTGAATTCCGGAGCACATCGCCCATGACCGGTTTGCTGATCTCCAACACCTCGCAGTCCTTCTCCGCCCGGACCGTTGCGGACCGTTTTTCGCCCGTCAGGAGCGACATTTCGCCGAAGCAATCGCCCTGGCGAAGGACGCCGACGCGGAGGAGCGAGCCATTCTTCGCAATCGAAACCTGCGCTGAACCTCGCAGCAGGATAAACATCGAATTACCGTCCGTTCCTTCCTCAATGACGGCTTCCCCACGGCCGAAGTGATTGGCTTCGGCGTCTTTGAGAAGCAGCTCGATCTGCTCGTCGCCCAGACAAGAGAAGAGCGCCTCCTTCCGGAGAATGGCCCGCGCCACAGCCGTGGTGTCGGCGTTGGAATCGCGTGATTTCCGTTCGATGTGCAGGGTCCGGATGGGAAAGGGGATTTTGATCTTCCGGCGCTTGAATTCGTACCAGACATTGGTGCGAATGGCGTCGCACACCTCGTTATAGAAGGCGTGGTTCGTCATGTTGAACTTGATCTCGTAGAGGACGGCCGAGTCCCCGTAATCTTTGAGGAAGATTCTCGGCGGTGGCTCCATTAGCACGCCCTTCGCCTGAGTGGTAGCGCGCATCAGCGCATCCTTCACGCGATTGGGCGGCATGCCGTAGTCCGCGCCTACCGTGATGCGCATCGCGTGTATGGCGCTTGGATAATTAAGATTAGTGATTGTCTGCTTGACGATCTCGTTATTCGGAATATGGAGCGAGATCGCGTCGTTGGTCCGCACCCGCGTCGCACCCCAGCGGATCTCCATGACCTCGCCGTAGATCTCCCCGATCTTGAGCCAGTCACCGACTTTGTAAGGCCGCTCGATTTGAAGCGACATGCCTGCGACAAGGCTGCTCAGGAAATTTTGCGCCGCGAAGCCAAGGATAATCGCCAGAACTCCGCTGCCCGCGAGCACCCCCTTCAATTGCGTCTGCGCCTGGTAGCCAATGCTGAGGACAAGCAGCAGAGCAATCAGGAACAGCCCCATCGCGACCGTGTCTCGGAGAAGCTTCGGGATGACGACCTGTCGCCGCTTTTCAAAGTAATAATCCCACAGGTATCGGTTCAGGAGCGCGACGACGACGCCGGTGGTCAGGAGGACCAGCGCAGCGCCTACATGTCCCCGCCATGGAACCTCCAGGCCATAAACTTTGAGCGCGGCGTAGAACGCAAGCGTGAGGCAGAAGAGCTGATAGAAAATGCCCAGTCGGACGCCAGCGCGACGTTTCAGAAGGCGCCCAAGGGCGAGCGTCACCAAATAGGTCCCCAGGAAAACAGCAGCCGTCATCGTTAGGTTCCGGGTTTCGAGCGAAGCGTTGAACATGCGAAGAGCGCGAGAATATCAACGCGCGCGGGAGAGGGACAAGCCCGGTCGCGCATTGTCATGCTGCTCGCCGTTCCGAGACCAGGAGGCAAGCCGGATAAAAGTGGCTAGCGCGGTGGCGAAATGATCAGCCAAAGCCAGCCGGCGAGAAAACAAAGACCGCCGATGGGAGTGACAGCTCCCAGCCAGCGGACGTTCGTGACCGCCATCAGGTAGAGGCTTCCGCTGAAGAGAGCGATGCCGGCGACGAGCAGATAGAACGCGCCTCGGTTGCCCGACCCATGAAGCGCGAGCGCCAGTAAAGCAACGGCATGGGCAAAATGATAGAGAACGGCCTTGTTCCACACGTCGAGCATCGCATTTGCGTGAAGTGTCGCTTTCAGGCTGTGCGCGCCAAATGCCCCCAACCCCACCGCCAGGAAGCAAAAAGCGGCGGCGATTCTAAAATGCATGGGCGACATGTCTGATTTAATTTCTTTGTGCTTGCCGATTCATTACCTTCGGCGGGACGAACAGCCAAGCTTCAGTTTGATAAACGAGCGCAAGGAAGCGGGCGCGCCGCAAAAGCCTCTTCACACAAGGGATGGCAAACAGGCCATGTCTCGCCATTCCGGCGGCGGCATTCCCCCTTTACCGATTGTAACAGGGGCTCCACTACCGCTGAGAATGTCTGCGCCCTGCCGCACGCATAAAGCAAAAGGAGTAGACCTTGCGATCTACCCCTTCGGTTCGCTTCACCGGCGGGAGCTTTCTGCGTCTCGCCGTATAACTCGCGGTCTACGTGAGCAAAATCTTGCGGCGTACTGCGACAATCCCTCCGACAGTCAAGCCGAGGAGAAGCAGAGTAGACCCAGTCTCGGGGACAGTAACGGCCCCGTTAAAGTTCAACGCATAGCCTCCGTTAATGTTGCCAATATCACCGCCTACGTCATCCAGGACGAAGAGGCTCCAGACGCCGTTGCCGTTGGTGCCATTAAAGTTTGCCAGCATGCTTCCATAGGGGCCAGCCGGTGCGGGTGCCGGGAAGGTATCGCCAGTCCCGAAATTTGTGGGAGCGAAGGTTCCAGAAACGATTTGCAGGCCGTCGGGCAAAAAGGGCGCCCCATCCATAAAAGTTAAATTGACACCGGCTAAATCGAGAGCGCCTCCCGTGTCTGACATGAGGAGCAGCGAGACCCCGGTGGGCCCCACGAGCAGGATGTCGATGTCATCG
>JACCXA010000089.1 GCA_013697365.1 Chthoniobacterales bacterium | reverse complement strand
GCAGATGCTCAAGCCGAAGTGCAGATCGCCCATTGGGAAGCTTTCCAACCTATTGCCGGCTGAAAAGCATTTGTCTTCTTCAATGGGCGCGGGGCTGAAGAGGTGAGTCTTGCGGTATCGACCCACGGTTTCGCCCTTCTCATCGAGGAAGATCTGCGAATTGTAGATGAGCGCACCATCGCGTTCCGATACTCCGCAAATGACAGCAATCGAAAGTGCGCGCGCCATCTTCCGGAGCTCAGGAACCGCGCCCTGGCTCCATGCAGTGGCGTGACGCCTGATGACCGGCATCGAGTAACCGGTGTCTGCCATCTCCGGAAAGACAACGAGGTTAGCGCCCGCTTTGGCAGCCCGCGCCGCAAAGTCGCGCAGCTTCTCGACGTTAGCCAGGCCATCACCCAGGACGCATGAAATCTGGCCGACCGCTATTCTCATGCTGAATGCGACAGCTCCTTCACAGGTCTCGTTAGGCTCCGCTCAATATCCCGCCGCCTGCCCATCCTTCCGGCCTTCGCTCGCGCCCACGTAAACGCGCTGGCCGTCGTGCATCTCCACCTTAATCGCCTGGTAGCCGCCATAACCGCCGAGGCCGAAACGCATTTCATGCCCCTTCTTTCGCAGCTCGCGCACTGTCTCCCAGGGAAAGGCGCTTTCCACCTCCACGTAGCCGCCCGTCTCCGAAAGCTGCTCGCCAGTTGGCTCGTTATCGCCTTCATGCTGCCACCGCGCCGCGTCGCCCGCTTCCTGCAAGTTCATGTCGAAGTCGACCATGTTCGTCAGCACCTGGACGTGGCCTTGAGGCTGCATCCCACCGCCCATCACGCCGAAAGCGAGCCACGGCTTTTTATCCTTCATCACGAACGCGGGAATGATGGTTTGGAAAGGACGTTTGCCAGGCGCGTATACGTTGGCGTGTCCCGGTTCCATGGCGAATAGCTCGCCGCGATCCTGGAACATGAACCCCAAACCAGGCGGGACGATTCCGCTTCCCATTCCGCGGAAGTTGCTCTGGATCAGGCTGACCATGTTGCCCTCGTCGTCCGCCGTGCACAGGTAGATGGTGTCGCCATCGCCTAGCGCAGGGTTTCCCGCGGCGACGGATTTTGCGGCGCGGTTCAGATCGATCAACTTCCGGCGCTCGGCGGCGTAGGGCTTCGAGATCAAGCCAGCCAGTGGAACCTTCGAGAAATCCGGGTCGGCATAAAACTTCGCGCGATCGGCCCAGGCCAGCTTCTTGGCTTCAATCAAGAGATGCAGCGCCTCCGGTGAATTGAATCCCATTGTCCGCAGGTCAAACGATTCGAGAACGTTCAGCATCTGCAAGGCGGCGATGCCCTGGCCATTCGGCGGCAGCTCGAAGACGTCGTAGCCGCGATAATTTGTCGAGACTGGTTCGATCCAAGTGGCCGTGTGTTTTTCGAAATCGGATTTTCGAAGGAAGCCGCCATTCGCCTGCATGAACGCGTCGATCTTATCTGCGATCTCTCCTTTATAGAACGCCTCGCCGCGTGTCTCACCGATCAACCGCAGGGTGCGCGCCAGCGCAGGATTCTTGAAAATGTCGCCTTTGCCCGGCGCACGTCCTTTCCCATCCAGGGTGTAAGTCTCGAGAACGGCGCCCGGCAGTCCTTTATAAAGGGGGATCGCGCGGCCCCAGTAGTACGCCACCAGCTCCGTGAGCGGGAATCCCTCCTCCGCATAGCGGATGGCAGGCGCCAGATCGTCAGCGAGCGACAGCTTCCCGAATTTCTTGTGCAGCTCGGTCCAGCCGCTGACACAACCGGGCACACTGATCGGCAGCATCCCCGTCGGCGGAATGCTCGTGCGCTGGAGCTTGGCAAGCTCCGCTTTCATTCCGTCATAGCTCAGCCCGAGCGGAGAACGCCCGCTCGCGTTGAGTCCGTAGAGTTTGTCATCCTTCGCGCTGTAAACGATCGCGAAAAAATCTCCTCCGACACCGCTCCCCGTCGGCTCCATCAGGCCAAGCGCTGCGTTTGCTGCGATCGCAGCGTCGATCGCGTTCCCGCCGCGTTTGAGCACATCGAGGCCAATCTGCGTGGCCAGCGGCACGCTCGTGCAAACCATCCCGTGTCGCGCCAGCACTTCCGAGCGCGTCGCGAAAGAGCGGCCGGTGATACGATCTATCTGGGCGTGCAGCGATACTGCAGCAAGACAAGACGCGAATGCAGGAAGAAGGAATCGGCGCATAGGGGAGAATAGCGCAGTTTTGAACTTGCAGCAGCGCGGTCTGCAAGTTGAAAAAGTTGCACCCTACTCAAACCGGAGCGCCTTCACCGGATCGAGCCGCGCCGCAAAATACGCCGGAATAAGCGCTGCGACCGAGCAGATGACAAAGGCCGCCACGCAAATGATTGCTACATCGCCCGAGACGACTTCTGCGGGAATCTTCGAGAATTGATAAACCTGACGAGGAAAGACCTCGATTCCGAACGTAGCGGTCAGCAGCTGGCTGAATTCATTTCGGTATCGGATGAGCGTCATGCCCAACCCGAGCCCTGACAGTGTTCCAAACAAACCCACCACCATCCCCTGCGCGAGGAAGACCCAGATGATCTGCCAGATATTCGCGCCGATCGCTTTCATGATCCCGATCTCACGCGTCTTCTGCACCGTCACCGTGATGAGTGTGTTCATGATCCCGAAGGCCGCCACCACCACGATAAAGAAGAGGAGGAAGAACATGACTGTTCGTTCCAGGCGCACGGCTTCGAAATACTGACTGTTCATGTCGATCCAGGTCCGCGCGTATTCGGGCGTTTTCAGGTAACGCTGGATCGATTGTTTCACTCTCTCCGCGCCATACGGATCGACGGTCTTGACCGTGATTCCGTGGAGCGCGTCTTCCAGTCCATAAAGCTCCTGGCCGACGTGCACCGGCACGAGCATGAACTCGGAGTCGTGCAGATAATGTCCGGTTTCGTAAATGCCGGTCACAGTCAGCTCCTTCGGCAGCACGACTTCCCGTAATTGATCGAGCGCTGCTTGTTCCTGCGCGCTGTCCTCCGTTTCCAGCTTCTTAATTCCGTCCAGAATCTGGCTGAGATTGCCCGGCGAATAAACCGTCAGCTTGTCGCCCACGCCGATCTGAAGCTTCCGGGCCAACTCCACGCCGAGCACCGCCGAATCACCTTCCAGATCGAGCGCGCCTTCCTTGATGAACTTCGCCAGCGGAATGACACGCTCTTCCTCTACCGGATCAATTCCGCGGATGAGCGGGGCCAGGCGGCGATTTTCAAATTCAACGATGACCGGGCCCTGCACATACGGCGCCGTCGCGACCACGCCCTCCGTGTTCCGGACTTTCACGGTCAGATCCCGCCAATCGCGCAAAACATCTTCGGTCGTGACAAGGATGTGCGCGTCGAAATCCATCACCTTCTGCCGCAACTCCCGATCGAACCCCGTCATGACGGCGATCACGAGGATGAGCACGGTCACCCCCAGCGTCACGCCCAGGACGGAAATGAGCGTGATCATCGAAACGAACGTGCGCTTCGGCTTCAGATAGCGCAGCGCGAGGAAAAGACTGAAGGGCAGTTTCAAATCGGCGATACCGTCGGCAGAAAGTCTGGCGATGCCAGCGGGAATACCGCCGGGAAAGGTCAGACGAAGGCAACCCAGGGTCAGGAATCGAAAATGGGGCGTTCGCCGGGTTCGCAGCCTAAGCTGCTTCCGTCCATTCCGCGCAGAGCAGTTCGGCTTGGGCGAGGACGGTTTTCGTCGCTTCTTCTTCTAGGTCGGGTGGATAGCCGTGCTTCCGCAGGATGCGTTTGACCATCACTTTGATCTTGGCTCGTGCGCCCTCACGGACTGTCCAGTCGATTGTGACGCTTTTGCGAACCTGCGTGACTAACTCGGCGGCGATGACTTTTAGTTCGTCTTTGCCGATGGCTTCGACGACGCTGTCGATCGCCGCGAGAGCGTCGTAAAAGCGACCTCGTCGGCATTCAGGCCCAGATCGACGCCGCGCTGCGTCGCGGCGCTCATCTGCTTCGCGAGTTTGATAAGCTGTTCGATG
>JACCXA010000032.1 GCA_013697365.1 Chthoniobacterales bacterium | reverse complement strand
GAGCTGCGATACCTGTTTCATTGGCACTGGCCGTGGCGCGCGCTGGCCCGGCCGGCGTTTGCTTTCGCGATCGCGCTGGTACCCGCAATCCCCTTGCGGCTCCTGTTTGATGGCTGGCCCGGCGAACTCGCGGCGGGCCTGACGTTCCTCGCCGCCTATGTCGCAACTTGGAAGATTGTCGGGCTGGAAGAAGCGGATCGCGTCGTCCTGCGTCAGCTCTGGCAGGGTGGCCGCAGACGTCGCATAGATGACGACGACGCGGCATGACACACTACGTATACCTTCGCGGCGCGAGCTTCGGAGGGCGCTTCCCTTTTCGAATCGCCCCGCTCACCGGAATGTATTGCAGCTCGCAGCGATCGACCGCGCAGCGCAAGAGCAAACCGCCCCGGCTCATGTCGCCCCGCCCGACGAACTCGGATGGAAACAGCAGGCGTTCCCCGAAATTCTCGAGCAGCACATCGACGTACTTCCCGGTCGCGATGCTTCCAAGCAGCACAAGCTCGGTCTCGGCTGAGAGGTGTCTCGCTAGCTTACGGATGTCGCGCTCGAGCGGCTCGCGGTAACGTGGATCGCTCGCATCGATGTCGACCTCTGCGAAAGCGCGCAGGTCGTCCACAGCGATTCGCGTATACGCCGGGAGCAGGCCGCGATTTGGGGTGATCACGAGCACGCCCGCAGCCCCCGGGAGATCCGGTGCGAACGTCTTGGCGTAAGCCAGTTTCCCGCGAAAATAAAGTCCGCTCAGGAAGCTGAAAACTTCACCGAGCGTCGGCCGATCGGAACTACGCAGCCGCCGCGCGAGGTTGAACTGCGCGCGCTCGCTCAAGATCATCTGCGCGCGCAGGCCGCCGGCGTAAGCGGGCGAGAGGAGGAAGATGCGGCTAGAGACTGGGAGGGGCGACTTCTTAGTCGCCTTTTTCGTTTTCAGTGAACGGGCGGATTGGAAGCCGCCCCTCTCCACCGATGTGCTTCCAGCTCGGTCAGATGCTTCTCCGTCCAGCGGCACAAGCCCTGTAATGGCTCGATGAGCGTGCGGCCCAGCGGCGTCAGGGTGTATTCCACCTTGGGCGAAGCGACCGGGTAAACCTTGCGCCGCACCAGACCGTCCCGTTCCAGACTTCGCAAGGTCTGCGTCAGCATCTTCTGCGAGATGTCGCCGATCCTCCGCTGAAGCTCGGAGTGGCGCAAAGTGCCGCTCGCCAATATCTGGATGACCAACGCAGTCCACTTATCCGCGATTCGATCGAGCACGACGCGCGAGGGGCATCCAGGGCTGAGGACAGAATAGGACGGACCGTTCTTCGCCATGACGATCTGTAGGACGAATGCTCCTGCGAGCAAGTGAACCCGGCAGGACGATCCCGGACTGGCGCGCTACTGACAGCTTGCCTTTGGCAGCGTGGTAAGCACACTCTCGCCGCTAACATGCGCCCGCCATTGTCGTGAAAATTCTGGTCGTCGGTAACGGAGGACGGGAGCACGCCCTGGCCTGGAAGCTTGCCCAGTCGCCACGCGCCGATCGGATTTTCGTCGCCCCTGGCAATGCCGGGACTGAGGAAGTGGGCGAAAACGTCCCTGTCCCTGCAAACGACCTGGCCGGCCTCGTTGCCTTCGCTAAACAAAACGCGGTCGATCTGACCGTGATCGGTCCGGACGGCGCGCTCGCTTCTGGCGTGGTCGATCTTTTCAACTCAGAAGGTTTACGCGTTTTTGGCCCGACGAAGTCGGCGGCGCGATTGGAATCGTCGAAAATTTTTGCGAAGGAGATGATGCGGAAGTTGAAGATTCCCACCGCCCTGGCCGGATCATTCGAGCGGAGCGATCAGGCGCTGAATTTTTGCAAGCGGCTCCAGTTTCCCGTCGTGATCAAGGCGGATGGGTTGGCGCTCGGAAAAGGTGTCGTCGTAGCCCAGACGCGCGCGGAGGCAATCGCCGCGATTGAGGCGATGATGAATCACGGCCAGTTCGGCGAAGCGGGTCGCCGGATCGTCGTGGAAGAATTTCTGCGCGGCACGGAATGCTCCCTGCACGCCTTGGTGGCGGGCCCGCACTACCGCCTTCTGGCGACGGCGCGCGATCACAAGCGCGCGCACGATGGCGACCGTGGCCCGAACACCGGCGGGATGGGCGCCGTCAGTCCGGCGGATAATTGGAGCGAGCAGGCCGAAGCGGAGTTTTACCGCGCCGTGATGGCCCCCTTGATGAAGGGGCTGGCGGAGTGCGGGATTGATTTCCGGGGCTTACTTTTCCCCGGCGTGATGATGACGGAGCAAGGGCCGCGCGTCCTTGAATTTAACTGCCGTTTTGGTGATCCGGAGACGCAAGCGATCCTGCCGCGGCTGCGCTCCGATCTTGTCGACCTGCTGGAAGCAACCATCGCCGGGACGTTGGAAGGTTGTGCGCTCGAATGGGATTGCCGCAAATCGGTCACCGTGGTGATGGCCTCCGGCGGTTATCCCGGGCCTTGCGACACCGGGAAGCGCATCACCGGTTTGGACTCGTGCTCCGGATCGACGGACGTGCATGTCTTCCACGCTGGGACACGACGCGAAGGTGGCGATGTGGTGACGGCTGGGGGCCGCGTGCTTGCCATCACCGCGCTCGGCGACACGGTGGAAGAAGCCCGCGGTCGCGCTTATGAAACGGTCGCGCGGATCGACTTCCAGGGGGCCCATTACCGCCGGGATATTGCCCTTCCATCGGTTGAGGGTAACGTCGCAGCCGATTAATGTTGCCGCTCGTTCTATCGCTTTTCCTCGCGGGTTTTCTCTTCGCCGCAGTTTCAGAACTTTGGGCTCAAGGTCCCACTCGCCCACCCGCGGCGTCTGCACCCGCGACGACACCAACCACACCGTCTCTCCCTTCGCCGCTGCCCACTCCGACGCTTGACGCCCTCCTGGGCTCCATGAGTTCGGCCGATCTCCAGCAAGCGGTCGAGCTTCTAAAGAGCAACTTTGTCAACCCGGAGGCTCTCAACGAAACAGAGCTCCATCGCGCGCTGCTCTCGGGGGTGCTCGCGCGGCTCGGCCGCGGCGCGATGATTTTCCCCGAGAATGCGCCCGACCAATCCGCAATCGCCAGTGCGCCCTACAGCGAAGTTCTTGAGGGCCACATTGGCTACTTGCGGCTGGGCGCGCTCACGGCCCCGAATCTCCAGGCGACGGATGCGAATCTGCAGACGTTCGGTGCGAAGAAGATCGACGCACTTGTCATTGATCTGCGCGCCAGCCCGGCGACCAACGACTTCGCGGTCGCGGCGGAATTTGCCAAGCGCTTTACCCCGAAAGGCAAATTGCTTTGGACGCTGCGGAAACCCGCGGCGAAACAGGAACGCGCCTTTACCGCTGACCGCGATCCGGCGTTTCAGGGCCTGATGATTGTGCTCGCCGATGGCGAGACCTCAGGGCCCGCGGAAGCGATCGCCGGTGTGCTCCGGATCTACAATCGCGCGCTGATCATCGGTGCGCAGACGGCAGGCGAGGCCGTGGAATATTCCGACCTGCCGCTGAATGGCGGAAAAGTTCTGCGCGTTGCCGTGGCCGAAGCTTCTCTTCCGGAAGCCCGTCCCTTGTTTCCCGGCGGACTGAAACCCGACCTTGCCGTCGAGATGCCGGTCCCGGACAAGCGCCTCGTTTTTCAACAAAGCCTTGAGAAGGGAATGGGTCAGTTCATTTTTGAAGCAGAACGCCCTCATCTAAACGAAGCGGCTTTGCTCGCCGGCAAGAATCCGGAAATCGACGCGATGGAAGCTGCGCAGCGCCGGGTTCGTGCTGGAGATAAAGGGACGACGCGCGACCCCGTGCTGCAGCGTGCGGTCGATGTGGTCACATCTCTGGTCATCTATCAGGGGCGATGATTGCCTTGTCTCCTGTCTCTTGTCTGTATGGGAACAGGGAGAGTTTTGCTCAATGAATCCTCTCGAGGAGCGCATCGGCCACAAATTCCGGAATTCTCTTCTGCTCGCGGAGGCGCTGACTCATCCCAGCCTCGGCCACGAAACGCAGCGGCATCATTTCGATAATCAGCGTCTCGAATTCCTTGGAGACGCCGTCCTCCAACTCATCATCACCCAGCATCTTTACGCGTTGTTCCCGCGCGAGGCAGAGGGGAAATTGACGAAGCTGCGCTCCCGACTTGTCTCACGCGAGGCTCTGCGCAGGCACGCCACCAAGCTCGATCTCGGCCAGTTCCTTATGATGGGCCGGGGCGAGGAAGCGTGCGGCGGCCGGGAGCGAACGTCGACTCTGGCTGACGCCTTCGAGGCGCTGCTTGGGGCAATTTATCTCGACACAAATCTGGAAACAGCGCGCCGGTTCCTGCTCGCGCTCGCCGCGCCGGACCTTGCCCAAATCGAGGTCGAACCGTTCGACATCAACCCAAAAGGGCATCTTCAGGAAACGCTGCAAGCGATCTCGCCGCGCAGTCCTGTTTATGAATTGCTGTCCGAGAGCGGCCGCGAACACGAGAAGACGTTTGTCGTGCGCGTGATTTGGGAAGGGGTTGCGCTCGGCGAAGGATTCGGGCGGAGTAAAAAGCAGGCGGAGACAGCCGCAGCGTTGGAAGCGATGCACAAGAGAAGATGGGAGCAGGAAGCCACGCTCGAGAGCATTCAAGCGAATCAGGCAGCCAGCGCGGAAGCGTCGAAGATTTGTTAGCGACCGGCTCGAACGCGGGCCTCAGCCAAGGAATCCGTCGGGCGAATGATTGAGCGCGTGCAGCGTGGATGGCGCCTTTCCCCAACTGAAGTGCTGTGCGATCGCCGCGGAAATGTACCGTTTGGCTCGTGCGACGGACTCTTCCAAAGCGAGCCCCGAAGCCAGCCCGGCCGTGATCGCCGCCGAGTAGGTGCACCCGGTTC
>JACCXA010000027.1 GCA_013697365.1 Chthoniobacterales bacterium | reverse complement strand
GGGCGCCGCCGGAACTACCGGCGACGAGGCGTCGCCGTTACGAAAGGCCGCCTTCTTTCCCGATTCAACTGCATGGTTACGGCTCCATCCCGTTCGCGCGCTTTAGCTCAAGGCGTTCGTCGGGTGAGAGGCCGCGACCGCGCTGCGGGTGTTCGTGCCGAAAGCAGCCACGTTCAGCACGATCATGACGAAGGCGAACAGATACATGCCCATCGCGAAACCGATCGCCAGATGCATCGCACACGTGAGCGTCAGCCAGATTGGGCGAGTCCGTGCTGGCCAAATCATGGCCGGGTATGCGAGTTCGACGATCCAGGTCGCGATCCCGATGGCTGGCAGCCAGAAACTCCAGCTGGCGATGATGTCCGGGGAGATCACGTTAAAGGGCGGTCGGGTTAGCGCCCGCCAAATATTCGATCCATCCCACCAGCCGCGGCCGAGGCACTTCGTCAGCCCGCCAAAGAAATAGATGAGGCAGAGATGCAGTTGCAGCACCCGGCAAAAGAAGCGCAGCATGCGCGGATCCGAAGGCCGGCGACGCCAGCGTCTGGCGTCCAGCGCATGCCCGTCCGGCAGCGGTGACAGCATCAAATAGAACAGGCCAATCGTCATCAGGTTGTCGACTCCGTAGGAGAACAATCCGGCGCTCTTCGCCACGCCAAGATGAAGCAACCATGCGCTGCACGCCGCGGTCCGGCAGCAAAATCCGGCCACCAGACAGCACGCCGCTAAAAAGAGTGCGAACCAGACCAGCGTTAGGGACGTTTGCTCCTCCAAGCCAACCCAATTTCCGGCGATTATCAGCCAACTAATTCGCGGAATGAACGGGCTCTGACTAGAAACCATAACCTCGGCGAACTCTCGCGTGATCAGGCCTTGCTCCGTGCCGGAAAGGAACAAGCTCCAGCTGCTGTTTAGAGCCAGGCAATAACACGCGAGTTGCGATCCCAGCCCAAGCCGGAGAAGTGCCAGCCAGTTGTCGGTCGCGGGCGCGAAGAAAAACGCCTCGATTCGAAAAGCTGCCGTCCCCAAAGTCACGGCGACGTCGCCGGCGCTCCGCTGTCCATCCGGAAGTCATAGGCGTAGAGGACTCGGCGGGAGCCTCTCTTGCCCTGCCGAAATTCCGCGGGAGTCGGCAGCACCATCGTTCCGACGGAGGCGCGCATTCTCGTCGCAGTCGGATACTGCTGACCGATGGAATGCGCGATCAACTTGAGCACTACCTGCCGAACCGGATCGGATGCCGTCTGCCCCACGTAGTCCATGAGGCTAAACCAGCGCAGACTCTCTTCCGAACGCGCAAAGCTCAGCGGCACATATTCTATGCGCCCGGGCAGATAGACCTCAAAAGCGAGGTCGTAACTTCTCGGCACATTTGGGGCGAAGAAGCTATATCCGGACTCGATGCCGGCCAGATGAAGATAAGCGACAAGAACTTCCTTGATTCGGGTCCAGCCGCCGCTGTCGTTGAAGGGTTTTGCCCCGACGATGTCGCGCGCAGCCGCCGTCACCATTTCGGAGGGAGTCCCGACGAGCTGAAGCGCTTCCTTTACAGATACTCCCAGTAGAAGGATCGACTGGAAGGTGAAAAATGCGATGCAACAGGCCGTTCGCCCCGACCACGGCAGCGGATTTTCCCCCACGAAACTTTAAGATGTTACTGACCGCTGTCTGGTGGCAGCCCTAGATCTTTAAGGAAATTCTCCGCCGCTTGTGCCGAGTCGAAGCTGATTTGCTGTGCCACATGAATCGCCTCAACCCTGTCTTCATCACCGCCGCCGGCTTCGAGCTGTTCGAATTGAATGATTTGCTCTGTCTTGATGCTCCCAACCACGGCCGCGACAGAACGTTGATAGATAGTTTCGCAATCCCTGCCGTTTGCTCCGCGTCGAACGCAAAACCTGGTTCTGGAGTCGACTCGGCCGTGATGTTTGTTGAGCGCCGTTTTGAAAAGGTTCTTCTTCTCCTTGTCGCTTTTCTTAGCGTCATTTGGCAGGATCTCCACCGGGTCGGGCCAATTGACTATTGGGCTGGTCCGAGCGAGCCGCGTTGTCTGGCACGCCTGGAAGGTGCCCAAGCAGAGAAGGAGGGACGCCGCCGCCACTGACGGCCAGGTCATGGACAATGGAGGAATCTTCATGGTGGCGATTCTGGGCCCTTCCGGTCGGCCAGTTCAAGCCAAGAGTGCGCTAGAGTTTACCGGAGAGCGCTGAGAAGTTTCTCTCGGCCCCAAAGTTTCAAGCGGCCGCAAAGGATAACTCGCGAAGGGCCTTATCGTACCCATAATGTGCGCCACGGGGGGCCACGATGAAACGAAAACCGCTGATTGGAGATATCGAGACGTATGCCCAGGACATCGTCGACACGGTGCGCGAGCCGCTCTTGATGCTGGACACCACTTTGCGCGTCCAAAGCGCCAACCGCGCTTTTTATCAGACGTTTCAGGTTTCTTCCGAGGAAACTGAGAACCGCCTTATCTACGAGCTGGGCAATGGGCAGTGGGACATCCCTGCTTTGCGGACCCTGCTCGAAGACGTGATTCCCACGAGCTCCGTCTTTAATGATTTCGAGCTGGAGCACACTTTCCCGGTCATCGGGCGGCGCGTGATGCTGCTGAATGGTCGCAAGCTGCGTGCGGGCAGTCACGCCGAGTTGCTCGTGCTGGCAATGGAAGACGTGACGGAGCGGCGGCGCTCCGAGGCGGACTTGAAGGCCATCGAAACGTACGCGCAAAACATCGTGGATACAGTGCGCGAGCCGCTCCTGATTCTCGATACCACCTTGCGCGTGCGATCGGGCAACCGCGCCTTTTATCAAACCTTTCAGGTTTCACTCGAAGAGACCGAGAACCGTCTCATTTACGAGTTGGGCAACGGCCAGTGGGACATCCCCAGCCTGCGAACTCTTCTCGAAGATATTGTCCCCAAGAGTTCGGTCTTCAATGATTTCGAGCTGGAGCACACTTTCCCGATCATCGGGCGTCGCGTGATGCTGCTTAACGCCCGCAAGCTCGAGGCGGGTCATCACGGGGAGTTGCTCGTGCTGGCGATGGAAGATGTCACCGCGCGCAAACGGGCGGAAGAAGCGCTGCTGAAAGCCGGCGCATTGCAGAGCGCGATTTTCAACAGCGCCAACTTCTCCAGCATCGCGACCGACGAGAAGGGCGTCATTCAGATCTTCAACGTCGGCGCCGAGCGCATGCTGGGCTACACGGCCGCCGAAGTGATGAACAAGATTACACCGGCCGACATTTCCGATCCGCAGGAGGTGATCGCGCGCGCGAAAGCGCTGAGCGCCGAGCTTGGGACCAGGATCGCGCCCGGGTTTGAGGCGTTGGTTTTCAAGGCCTCGCGCGGGATCGAGGATATCTACGAGTTGACCTACATCCGCAAGGATGACAGCCGCTTTCCCGCCATCGTCTCAGTCACGGCCTTGCGCGACGAGGAAGGAGAAATCATCGGCTATCTTTTGATCGGGACCGACAATACCGCGCGCAAGCAGATCGAAGCTGAACGGCTGCTGCTCGATCAGCGCGTGCGCGATCAACAGTTCTACACGCGTTCGCTGATTGAATCGAACATCGATGCGCTGATCACGAC
>JACCXA010000019.1 GCA_013697365.1 Chthoniobacterales bacterium | reverse complement strand
AAGAGAGTGACAACGCCTATTTTTAGGGAGGCGAAAATAGACCATAAGCCATTGATGGAGAAAGACTTCGGGCAGTTAGCTCAGCGGTAGAGCGGCTCGTTTACACCGAGTTGGTCGGGGGTTCGATCCCCTCACTGCCCATTCTTCACCTTCAATCCTGCCCTTACACCCTCAGTGACGACGTGCCGGTGTAAGTGAAACCAGAGGCCTGGAGTAACAAAATTAGCCAGCCTTCTCTTCCGGCGGTTCCCACAGCTCGATCTTGGTTCCCTCTGGATCCATCACCCAGCCGAACTTTCCGAACTCCGATTCTTCGGTTTTGTCCTCCACCACCACGCCTTCGTTACGTAATTCCGCCAACAGGGCGTGCAGGTCGTGCACTCGGAAATTGAGCATGTAAGGCTTGGTGCTGGGCGCGAAATATTCAGTCGTTGCTTCGAAAGGCGACCAGACAAGGTGCGACTGCCGCTTCGGCGCCAGTTGCGCCGCCGCGCCTTCTTGAAAGCTGACTCCGCCCCACTCCTCTACCTCGAACCCAAGGTGCTTCCGATACCACGCGGCCAACTTCTCCGGGTCCCTAGCTTTGAAAAAAATTCCTCCAACTCCGATCACGCGTTTCACGATTCGAAGGGTGCCGGGGATTCTGACCTGAAATCAATCCCGAACTGCGGGGCCCGGCGGAGAAAAATCAGCAGGCGCGCAGCCAGACAGTCAGCACGAGCAGCACAATCAAACCAGATCGATCTCGCTGTGCGGAGCGGAGCATGAACGTTTTTATCGTCTGCTCAATTTCTTCGCAAGGGCTCGCTCCGTTAGCTGAAAACTTCGGAAAAGCATCAACGGACGCGCTACTTTGCCGTCGTGGACATTGGAGACACAGAGACCGCGGAAGGATTCGAAGTACGCACGTATTTTGTCCGGGAACGAAACGCTTTAGTAGCGCGCGCGGAGTTCGGCGCGCTTTACGTCGACTATTACCTGCACCAAGGGCAGTACGGTTATCATCACGCCCCCGAACACGACGCCATGCTGAAAGAAGCGCTCGCGGCCCTGACCCTGCACTGCGCGTCGCGGCCTTGGAATGAAGCATGGGCCTGGACGATTCACTTTCAGGAGCCGCTCCTGAATCTTTTCGTCACCGGCGATAATCGCCGGGGCATCATCGTCGGCCAGATCTTTACCGAGAACGTGAAGGACGACGGTCGCAATCTATTCTGCGCGGATGTGGTGCGGGAACGGCAGGATTCGCGGCGCAGCTCAGTGGAATTCAGCGGCACGCGGGCGTTCGGGATTGTTGAGCAATTCTACGCGCAAAGTGAGCAGCGTCCGGCCCGCTACTTTCACCACGGGCCGGAGGACTTCGTGATGGTCTCGGCTCAACCTGGTTGCGACCTGAGCTGGTTCCACGCACTTGATGACGAAAAGGTTCGCGCGCTCGACAATGCGGAGACGTTGAGCCTGCTTGAGCAACGCTCATATCGGTGGGGCTGTGGGTGTTCGCAGGAGCGGATGTTTCCCATTCTCGCGCCAATCCTGCGGACGGATTCGGACGGCTTATTCGGGGAGGAGAATTCGATTCGGATTAGTTGTCCGCGCTGCGGCGCTTTGCATGTGGTCACGCGGGAAGCACTGGAAGCGTACTTCGAGGAAACGAGTCAGCCATAAGGCGCACGAGCCGACGCGGTCCGATGGAATTCTACCTTTATCTCAATGGCCTCCGACGCGGGCCTTTTCGTGAAGAGCAGGTGCGGTTGTATCTCGAGGACAAGCTCCTGCAAGCCTCCGATCTCGCCTCGGACGGGCGTGATGGAGAATGGAAACCGCTTGCCACCTTCGAACGCTTCGGAAAAGAGCCGGTTGCGATCCCTGCCGCAATTTCACTTCCGTCGGTTACCGAGGCACCTCTTGGCCGCGTCACCCCGCTCCCTGCGCCCGCGCCGCTGCCTCTCCCGGTTTCGGATGCTCTGAGCCTCGCGCTCGAATCGCTCGGTCCCTATGCACGGGCGACGCTCGCGCCTAACGAGACGCCGTATCACCGCACATCGCTGCATTGGATTGTCTTTGTGCGTTTCGCTCTCCTGGCTCTGGCGGCCTTTTTCTTTCTCGCGATCCCATTTGCCATCGCGGTCCAGGCGCTGACCGCGTCGCAACTAGGCTGGTTCGTCCTGCCCCTCCCTGCCTTCATGATGGTCGCTCCCACGCTCGCCTATGTAAGCAGCGAGCTGGTCCTGACCGACATCCGGGTCCTGATCAAGACCGGGGTCATCCAGCGTCAGACGCTCGAAATGTTCATTTCCAAGGTGGAATCGATCGGGATCGACCAGGGTTTCTGGGGACGCCTGTTTGATTATGGAACCGTCACGATTCGGGGCACGGGTGGTTTTTCGGAACGTTTCGATGCGATCGCCCGCCCGCTTGAATTTCGTAATTGGGTGCAACGCCTGCAAGGCGGAGCAGCGCCCTTGCGCGCGCCAGCGCCAGCCGGTTCTGTTTCGTGAAGGCCGGTGCGGCCCCGCGGGCGTGGCTCAGCGCGGGCTGCGCGATTGTTTTCTACTCGTTAGGCTCAGCGCGTGCGCAGGAAACCATTTCCGAATCGATCACCGTCTCCGCCGACCGCCTGCCAAGCGCAACCGCCAGCGGGCCATTCGCGATCCAATCGCTGGAAGCAGAAATGTTGCGGCGTTCTCCCCAGGTCCGGCTCGACGATATTCTTCGCGCGCAAGTGCCGGGCTTCAGTCTTTTCCGCCGAAGCAGTAGTCGCGTCGCGAATCCTACCACGCAGGGCGTCACTCTGCGCAATTTCGGACCGAGCGGCGCCGGTCGCACCCTTGTCCTGCTCGACGGCATCCCGTTGAACGATCCCTTTGCCGGCTACGTCCTGTGGAACCAGCTGCCGCCGGCCGGAATTGAAAACGTGCTTGTGACCCCCGGCGGCGGGGCTGGGCTGTTCGGAAACGCGGCTCTGGCTGGCACGATCTACATCACGTCGCGCATGGAGGAACAGACCTCTGCCTATGCGCAGGGACTTCTCGGCAGCGCCGATACGAACAGCGGGACGCTCAGCGCAAGTCTGGTGGGAAGAACGGCGACGCTTTCGGTGTTAGCGGAGCATTTCTCGACTGGCGGTTACCCGGTCTTGCAGGACGACCAGCGCGGGCCAGTCGACAACAATGCCTCCGCCGACTCCGATCTGCTCCAGGTCGTCTCCGAGTTCACTCTCGCTGAAAACACAGCGCTCCGGTTGCAAGCTCGAGGCTTTCGAGAGGATCGCGGCAACGGCACCATCTACACGCGGAACGAAACAACAGGAGCGGATTTGAATGCCGCGTTGACGCAAAAGCTGCCAGACATGGCGGCGGAGTTCCGGCTTACGGTCTACGGCCAGAGGCGCAAATACCGCAGCACTTTCAGCTCGATCAACGACGCACGCACGGTGGAGACGCCCGCGCTCAACCAATTCGATGTGCCCGCGGAGGCGCTCGGCGGGAGCGCAGTTTGGAGCATGGCGTTAGGCTCGCAGCATTCTCTAACCGTGGGCGCTGACGCTCGTTGGATTGAAGGCAGCACCAGGGAAGCATTCCGATTCGTCGCAAACGAATTCACACGGCTGCGCGAAGCGGCTGGACAGCAGCTCTTCCTGGGCGCCTTTGCCGAGGACCGATGGAAAATTTCCGAAGCGACGACAATAGTCGGCGGCCTCCGCCTCGATCGCTGGCAGCTCGCCGATGGATCACGCCGGGAATTCGATCGCGCGACGCGCGGTGCGATTCTCCGTACCGACTTCGCCGATCGCGACGGCTACAGCGTCAATGGCCGACTGGGCACGACAGTAAGCATCAGCCGCGCGCTCGATTTGCGGGCCGCCTTTTACAGTGGCTTCCGCGTCCCGACCTTAAACGAACTCTACCGCCCATTTCGCGTCGGCAATGTCGTTACGGAAGCGAATGCAGAATTGGAACCGGAGCGGCTCCTCGGCGGCGAAGCGGGCGTCTCATGGAGACCGGCGGACAAAATCCGCGTGACCGGGGCCGTGTTTTACAACCACCTCGAAGACGCGATCGGAAATGTCACGGTCGGCTTCGGCCCCGGCACGTTCGACCCCGGTGGTTTCATCCCTGCCGGCGGCGTGCTCCGGCAGCGCCAGAACATCGGCCTCGTCACCGCGCCCGGTGTGGAATTCGGCGGCGAATGGCAGGTAGTGCCGGAGCTTTTCCTTAAAGCGAGCTACCTCTTCACGAAGCCCGTTATCGATCAGGCGTCGGAACCGGGATTGGTCGGCAATCTTCTTGCCCAAACTCCGGAGCACGCTGTGAGCGCGAGCATCGAATGGAAACCGGGCGCGAAGTGGCTCGTCACGACGCAGGCGCGCTACGTCGGACGGCAGTTTGAGGATGACCAGAATCGTTTAGAACTGGCCCCGTTCGTCACTCTCGACGCCGCGGTCTTCTACGACTTCACCGATAAAATTTCCGCGGGCCTCAAGGTCGAAAACATATTCGATACCGAGATCGAGACCGGCAAGACACAGGAAGGCCTTGTTTCCACGGGCACTCCGCGTCTGGTGACGTTGCAGCTCCAATGTCGGCTGTGAACGAAAATTCCGGCGACCTTACTCGCTGGCGGTGCGCAATGGCCAGTCGCCTTCATGTTCGAGCGCCGGCCGATCCCACTTTGCCAGGGTTGCCGCCGCCTCGTAGGTGCTCTGTAGAAAGCTGAGCAACGTTTCGTCCGGCTGGCGAGCCGAGCGGACGGCCTCATATGGCAGGACGAATTCGCGCAGGCTCCCCTCCCATCTCGCGCCGGATGGAAGCACCGTGGCCGCGTCGAAACCTTCCGGCGCTGGATACGCGTAGGAATAGAAAATCGGCTCCGGCATTTCCGCGCTGCCCGGCCAGAACCCACAGCTACTCACTTCGTGCGAGTAGGCCTCGCGCGTGACAGCATTTGGTAAATGCGGACGCCGCCCGGATGAGGCGGCGCGGCTCTCCCGGAGAAACGAGTCACGGCCAGATCGAAGCTGCCCCAGAAAAAATGCACCGGGCTGCACTTCCCGATGAAGCGCGAGCGGAAGCTCTTGAAGACACGATCGGATTGCTGGAGGACGCGCCAGAAACGATTCGCGGCCTCCGCTTCATACGATTTGTGCTTCTGGTCTTCGGCGAACGGGATGGGCTCCGCGATCTCGTTCGGCGTGCCGGAAATCTTCACCTCGAGCGACATCTCGCGCAGCGCGTTCATCACTCGCTCGTGAAACTCGGCCACGGCCATGGCTTGAAGTGGGATCGTCCGTCCGTCGCCGTGACCGCTCCGGATGAGCAAAACGTGCTGAACGAAATCAAATTCAATTTCAAAGCTGCGGGTGCCATGCGGGATCGGAGAAGTCGTCAGGCCGCGTGCGGTGAGGTAGAGCGTGACGTGCCACGAATGATTGATCCAGGGCGTGAGAGAGAGCCGGATTTTTCCGACCATTTGCGTCCACATGTGGAGCGTGAACGCGGTTTCGTTCCAACCCTCGAAAGGCAAAGCCGGCCAGGCTTCAGGCAAAGATTCGGGCGCGATCGGCATTCCCTCAATCCTTCGGCTCATCCGCCACGCGCAAAACGATTTTCCCGCGCGTGTGCCCGGTTTCAATCGCTTCGTGCGCCTTGGCAACATCAGCGAGCGGAAACGTTTTTGAAATGACCGGCTTCAGCTTCTTCGCTTCCACCAGCTTCGTCAGCTCGCTCAGCAGAGCAGCGCTCGGCGAAACCATAAACGCCGTCCCGCGAATGCCCCGCGCGTCGAGTTCGGCTTTATCTGGAGGCTCGAGCAGGGAGACGATGATGCCTCCCTTTTTCACCACGCCGTAAGAACGTTTCAGAGTCTCGCCCGCCACGCTGTCGAGCACCACATCCACTTCCTTCACCACCTCCTCAAACCGGGTCGCGTTATAATCGATGACCCGGTCTGCCCCCAAATCCCTCATAAACTCCTGGTTCGCCGCAGAGGCGGTCGCGATCACCTTCGCGCCCCGCGCTTTTGCGATTTGAATCGCGAAAACGCCCACTCCGCCCGACCCGCCGTGAATTAAAACCGTCTGTCCGGGGCTCAGGTTTGCGATCTCGACCAGAGCCTGCCACGCCGTCGCTGCCGCCACCGGCATTACCGCAGCGCCTTCGAAACTTAATCCCTTCGGTTTGGCCGACGCCTCGCTCTCCGGTGCTTCCAGCTCGGCTACTGTCGTCCGAATGACGGCCACGGCTTCGGCCGCGACCTCTTTCGCGAGCGCGGGAAGATCGACTGCCGTCCGATCGAAACTTTCGCTCCAAAGGGGGCGATTGTTGCGGACATCCATGAGCTTCAGGCTGACACAAACTCTGTCGCCCGGATCCTGCCGGATATCGCCTTCCACCACATAGGCCACGTCCGGCCTCGAGGCCGCCTCCTCCGTCGCGTCACCGGCATTGTCGGTCGCCATCGACCCCGGATCGGGCGCCAGTTTCAGGGCTTTGATCTTTGCCAGCGCGGACGTCACCTCATCACGAATGCCGCTCGCGAGAAGAGCATTCGCTTCGTCCTCCGAGCGGGTGAGAAGCGGAAGCACCGCGATCGATTTGTCCAGCTCCGGGACCTTCGCCACGGCGAATTCCGCGTAGGCCCCCTGGCGGAGCGCGCTCAGGCAAGCGTAGACCGGGTCGCCTTTCTTGAACCTGGTCACCTTCGCACCCGCTTCTTCCACGAGGCCCGAGACATCCAATCCCGGAATGAGCGGCAACTTCGTCCCCATCATGCGCGCGAACATTCCCTGCCGGATCTTCGCATCAACCGGATTCACGCCGGCCGCGAGGACGCGGATCAGAATCTCGTCTTCCTTCGGGCGCGGCCGGGGCGCGTCTTCGAACTGAAGAACTTCCCGGCCGCCGTAGGTATGTAGCCGCACGGCTTTCATCATCGCCGCCCCGTCTGGTGCTGGCGGCTCTGGCGTTGGAGCGACTTCCTGAGCGAAGGCTGAACAAGAGAAAGCCACCGCAAGGACGCACGCGTAAACCCAGGGATGATGGCGGAAGCGGATCACAGGGCGCCTTACATTAGCGTACCGAAGAACGCGAAGCTGATCTAATGGCCTGGACGATGAAATAGATGCCGAGCACTCCATGGAAACATTCGTTCTCCGTGATCGCCGCGCTTGTGAAGAGCACGGTCAAAATGACAACGCTCGCGAATACTTGACCCCAAGAGAATTAAGATGGGCCATCCCCTTAAGGAGCGTGTCGGCCACGTCAACCGGAACTCAGAGGCCAAAGAAGATGAAAAAGCTGCGCCGATTCGCGTAGAAATGGCCGCGACAATCCTGCGGCGCTTGGACTGATCCACCTTCCGGGGAAAAGAGCACCATGGCGGCGAGATAAAGAATCGTGGGGGAAAGCAGGACAAGGAACAGGAAGTAGGTCCACTGCTCGATGTTTCGCCAGCGATAGAAAATCCACCACGCGACGACGAGAAAGAGGAAGAGATTAAAGACCCAGGCCCGCCGCTTCTCGTTAAAGCTTGCGACCCGAAGGGGGAGCATGCCGCCCCGGAGCATAGCCGTCCCGGCTGTGCGGCGAGTGGGCGTCTCGCCTGCTCGATCGCGTAACGACGGCTCCCCAGCCCGAGCCCACCAGGAGGGACGCCTGGTGGCCGCATAGCCAAGACG
>JACCXA010000293.1 GCA_013697365.1 Chthoniobacterales bacterium | reverse complement strand
GAGCTGCTGCCCATCTTCGCGTGCCATTCGCTCGATCTGCTGACGGTGCACGCGCGCACGGTGAAGGAGATGTATCGGAGCGCACCGCGTTACGAATTTATTGCGCGCGCCGTCGACGTTCTTCCGTGTCCCGTCCTCGCCAACGGCAACATCTATTCGGCCGGAAAGGCCGAGGAGGTTCTCGCGCAAACGGGCGCGCGCGGGGTTATGATTGGCCGCGCTGCGATCCGCAATCCGTGGCTTTTCCGCCAGATCCGCGAGCAGCAACGCGGGCTGCCGCCTTTCATTCCGACGGGACGCGACCTCCTCAGTTACGTGCGCGCGCTTTACAGCGCCATCAGCACCGAGGCAGTCCGCGAACTGGCACAGGTCGCAAGCATGAAGAAGTATATGAATTTCATCGGCCTGGGCGTGGAGCCAACCGGTGAGTTTCTGCACCGGATCCGTCGCGTGACGACGGAAACGGAATTTTTCCGCACCTGCACCGAGTTCCTCGATCACGAAGAACCGATGCCGCTGGAACCATTCCCCCTCATCCTCAAGGAAAGAGACGTGATGGCGGGCGAGACGCGCTGAGGCTGCTCTGGCCTCCGCGGGCTTAGGTCGGCGGGACCCCGATCAGGCCAGATCGATATTTTTCCGTGCTCGTCCAACGGGGCGCGCCTCCACTGGCGAGGGGATTGAACGGACTTTTCTCGAGATTCTTGATCGAACTTAAGGCACGCGTGCTGTGCGCCTCGATCACGTCGCCGGTGTAGCCTGGAAAGACATGGTAACCCGCATGGGCGATACCGGCGAAGAACGGGACGTTGCGGAAATTGCCCGGCAGCGTCGTTCCGAAACCGACTAGCCACGTCTTGTCGTCCACCTTGTTATGATAATAGGTGCCCTTCTTCGTCACGGTGTGATAGCGCCACGCGTGACTTCCTTTGCTCTTTCGGTCGCCATCTTCCAAGTCCCACTTTTCATTGTTCGCCGGGTTCGGATTCCAATAGACAATCCTCCAGCCGAGCTTCTGCAAGGCGTCGAGCAGTGCACTCCCGTCGACATCGTTCAGCCGGCAATAATCGTAGGCCTTCTTCCAGGCGTTCGCGAGACTTGTGCTCCCAGGCGCTCGAAAACCCGCGCCTAACGAATTCAAGGTCAGGCCCACGCAGCTCGTCGGCTGCAACTGATCGACCAACGAAACGGGAGCGCCCGCCTGCTGCAAGGCCGCGATTCGCTTACTCCGTGTATTCAGGGTGAGGTTGCGATCGCCGTAGAATTTCGAAACGCCATGTTTCTGGTGGAAGGCGAGGTGTTCCTTCCAGATATCCTCCAGATACTTGCGCGCCACCTTTGTGATCATGCCAATGTTTTGCGCGTGAGCCTGTTTTTCGGCCGGGGTAAACGCAATTTCTCCTTTGAACGGCATGCTCTGATCTCCTAGGTAAAATATCCTCGTCCGGAAGCGTGCCGCGCGCGCAATTCCCCGAGCATTTCCTTCTCGGTGTCGTTCGCCGCCCAGCGCGGACGCAATTGAAAATGCGGCTCATCCTGGATCGTTTTCCAGTTGCCACCCCACTCCAGGCCGAGGTCCGCCCCGATCGCGCCGATCGCCTTGTAGCGGGGTGATTCCGGAATGTACTCCGCGCCGTCGAAGACTCCGATGTCGAAGGCAATGCCAAAATTATGATTCGAATAGCCGCCGCGTGCGTTCGTCACGATGCGCCCAGACTTTGTCCGACCCTGGGCGTAGAGCGCGTTCTGCTCCGCGTAAGTGCGAAGGCCGCTGATGACCTTGATCGTGATCCGGACTTCGGCAGCCTTCATGACAAGTGCGCGCGCGTGGGAACGCACTTCCGGCTGCAAAGTGGCAATAACCTTCTCGCTTCGCCCATCGACTTGTCCCTCGAAGCGCGGTGGCAGATCCCCTCCGTCTTCCGGAGGCTTCTTGCCAAAGACGCGCAGGTAAATCGCTTCCCAGGTTTTCGGCCCTGGCTTTCCGTCGACGAAAAGACCCAGTTCCTTTTGCACGGCGCGAACGACGGCGTCGACGTTCATGACTCTTTCTAACCCGAAGCGTTCGGAGAAATCAAGCCGCAGATCCAAAAGGAACCCTCCCGAAGCAATCGCAGCGCCCCTGTCATCGAGCGGAGCGCAGCGGAGCCGGGGGATCTCACGCGTCAAGCACGACGCTGCCTTGCGCAGCCGCCCCCGTTGGACGCTTAATCCACGGAGCCGACGAAATCACTTGATCCAACCCAGCCACGAACCGATTTCCCTCAATATGAACAATCGGCTGAAGACGACCCTGGCGGTGTCGGCTACGATGGCGCTCCTGCCCGCGATCTCCGCTGCCGGGAACCTTTCCGTGGTCGGCGGAACGGCGATCGATCCCGGCAGCGGCCGAGTCATTCCAAACGCAACCATCACGCTCGAAGGCGGTCGCATCGTGACCGTCGTGGATGGGGCCAGCGGAGAGCCGCACCCGGGCGCCGAAATCATCGATGCCAGGGGTAAATTCATCCTGCCGGGCTTCATCGACGCGCACGTCCACTTCTTCCAATCCGGCGGCCTCTTCACCCGCCCAGACGCGGTCGATCTAACGAGCGTTCGTCCTTACACCGACGAAGTCGCCTTCATTCAGAAGAATCTCCAGGACACGTTTGCGCGCTACATCCGCTGCGGCATTACCTCGGTTGTGGATGTCGGCGGGCCCATGACCAACTTCGGCCTCCGCGACGCGGCCGACGCG
>JACCXA010000274.1 GCA_013697365.1 Chthoniobacterales bacterium | reverse complement strand
GCTCACTCCCGCCGGAACAGAAAGCGCGGCTGCTCTCCGGCACCGCGCGTGAGTTTATCGGGCTTAACTCCGAGCACAGCTCGTTCCCAGCTTAGCCTTGCTTCCGTCGAGCTTCGGCGAGCAGAATCCGCCGAGCGATAGCCAAACAAGACCGCGCGGAGCGTCTGGATTTTTGGAAGGGAGGGCTAGGGCGCGCCGCTTGCGGTGAAACCGGAGATCAACCTATGGGCCAACGGGACACCTCTCGAGATAAGGAACAGAACATCATCAAGAAGCTGCTGGCGGAGTGGCCGCGGACTTGCCACTTCATCCAGAGCGTTCCGTTTCTTAATCGGTTCGCGAATGCGCTTATTATCAGTCGCGCCATCGATGAAATTCCTTCCCGCCCGAATCCGTTGTGTTGCGGCTGGGCTTACAGCACTTGGGAAGGCCTAACGAATCGTCGCTGGAGCAGTCGTCATCTTCCGCCCAAAGCTGCGCCGGAACATTTGCCTGCCGCCGGGGAAGTGGCCAAGGCGCTCTTCGGCCGGGAGAATGGCATGATCGAGTCGACCAAATCGACGCTGCTCTTTCCCTATTTTGCGCAGTGGTTCACGGATGGCTTCCTGGCGGCCGATGACGTCGATCGCCGTTTCAATCACTCGCGGCACGAGATCGATCTTTCGCAACTTTACGGCCTCAATTACGAAACGGCCCAGCTGATCCGGGAGATGCAGGGTGGGCGGCTGAAGAGCCAGAAAATTTATGGAGGAGAGTTCCCTCCTTTTGCGCTGGATGAGCAGGGCAAGCTGAAGCCAGAATTTCGGAGAAAGCGCCGGACGTATCGCGACTTTGCCGGCATGGGGTCGCAACCGCTCGCAGTCGAACGCGACGATGGAGAAGTCGGCACCCATCTCTCGGGCAAGCCGCTCGTCTTTCCGGATTACACCAGCTACGCCGAACCTCCCGATACAACGCGTCCCGATTACAAACCCGAGATACCGTCACACCTGCTCTACAACGAACTGCGCCTGGGGAACGACAAACCCAGGGAAGGCGAATCGCCCCAGGCTTACGAAGCGAGACGCCGCTCGTGGTTTGCCCTCGCCAATGAACGCGGCAACTCCACCCCGGGATTCGTCATGATGACAGTCCTCATGTTGCGCGAGCACAACCGCATCGCCCGTCTCCTGGAGAAGGAATACGCGGAGAGCGAAGGATGGGACGATGAGCGGATCTTTCAGACCACGCGCAACATCATGATCGTGATCGTGCTCAAGATCGTGATCGGCGAATACATCAACCACATCACGCCCTACCACTTCAAATTGTTCGTCGATCCAGCGAAACTGTTTCGACCGCAAAAGTGGAAATGGACGAACTGGATGACGATCGAGTTCAACCTGCTTTACCGGTGGCATAGCATGATCCCTGATACCTTGAAGCTCGGCGACCGCGTCGTGCCTTCGCTGGCGTCTCTCTGGAATCCGGACCTGATCGTCGAGGAGGGCCTGGCGCAGATGTTCAATCACACCTCGCGCCAGGTCGCCGGTCGCATCGGCGCAAAAAACACCTGGGGTTTCCTCGTCGGGATGGCAGAGGCACCAACGATCCAAATGGCCCGCGACGCCCAGGTCGCCACCTACAACGATTATCGCGCGCTCTGCCAGATGCCGCGCGTGACCGCGTTCGAGCAAATCAGCAGCGATCCAGTTGTCCTGGCCGCTCTGAAGAGCGTCTACGCCCATCCCGACGAGATCGAATTTTATCCCGGCCTCTTCGCGGAAGATCTGCGTCCGGACTCGGCCCTGGCGCCGTTGGTCGGAACGCTCGTCGGGATAGATGCGTTCTCGCAGGCTTTCACAAACCCGCTCTTGCACGCGCGCACGTTCTGCCCGGAGACCTTCAGTCCGCTGGGCTGGGAGATCATCCACGAGCCGCAATTCATTGAAGCGCTCGTCCGGCGCAACACGCCCGAGCATAAGGGCGATTATCGCATCAGCATGACGCGTGAAGGTTGGAATCATAGCTAGACTGCAGGCCGTGGATCACGCCCAAGGTGATCCCGCAGGAAGGTCGTGAGGCGAACTTCCGAACCAGAGCGAGCGTTAGCTGCGCCCTGTCACACCACCGTAGAGGTATCTGCGGCCGATCTCCGCGGATCAGGGATGGTCGGACGATCGCTCCAGCATGCGCAGGAGATGCGACTGCTCCGGGCCGACGTAGGACAACTGCAGCGCGCGCCGAAAGCTTTCCGCGGCCGCGCGATGATCCTTCAGCCTCCACTGCAATTCGCCCACCACTGCGTGCAGCAGGTAATGCGACTCCAGGCGATCCCTCTGCGCCATTGCCGCGATCGCATCCAGGCCAGCTTGCGCTCCGTGCAAATTCGCTACTGCGACCGCGCGATTCAGCGCGACGATAGGCGATGGTTTGATTCGGTGCAGCTCATCGTAATGGCGCAGAATCCGGCCCCAATCCGTGGAGGCCGCGTCCGCCGCGGTGCAATGACAGGCCGCAATTCCGGCCTGCACATGATACGCGGTCAGTTCGTGGCCTTGGGCGGCCGCGACGAGATGGAGCAGGCCGCGTTCTATCAGTGACTGATCCCACTTCGAGCGATCCTGATCGTCAAGGCGCAAAAGATCCCCGTCCTCGTCGATCCGGCTCGGGAAACGCGCGCTCGTCAGGAGCATAAGCGCGAGCAAGGCATGGCTGCGCGGCGTGTCGTTGGCGGGATGCGCGACGAGTAGCGAAGCGAGCCGAATCGCTTCCTGGCAAAGTTCTTCGCGGAGCAAGCGATCACCGGCTGAAGCCTTGTAGCCTTCGTTAAATAGGAAATAGATAGCCGCCAGAACGCCGTCGAGTCGCGGGCCAAGATCTTCGCCTTCCGGGATATCGAAAGGAAGATTGGCCGCCTGGATGCGCTGCTTCGTTCGCGTGAATTGCTTCTCAATTGCCGCCTCGCTGGAGAGAAAGGCGCGCGCAATTTCACCCGTGCTGAATCCGCACAGCACCTTCAGCGCGAGCACAACCTGCGCGTCGGGCGCGATCGAAGGATGAGAGCAGATAAACATGAGCCGGAGCGCGTCATCGCGTATTTCGGTGTTGTTGTCGGCAACCGCCGCGGAGGTGGGGAGCGTTTGCTCGAAGTGCGTGACGATGGCCGGCTCTTTCGTGGTCGCCATGCGCTGAAGCCGGTAGGCGTCGCGCGCGAGATTCATCGGGACACGCGTGATCCAGGCCGATGGATTAGTCGGCACGCCGCCCATCGACCACGTGCGCAAGGCCCGCAAAAGCGCCTCCTGCGCGACGTCTTCCGCGAGCGCCAGATTGTGAATGCCGATCAGGCGGATCAGGGCTCCATGCAAA